>CALELC010000216.1 GCA_937904535.1 uncultured Planctomycetaceae bacterium | reverse complement strand
GTTTGCCCAGCTCGACGCCAGACAAAGGGAGGGGCTGCGCAATTTCCTGTTCGTGGCCGCGATCTCCATTCAGACGTCTTATTTTCATTCGTTGGCAAGGCGATATTTGAACGCCATCTTGTTCCTTGACCGGTAGCAGACGCCCTCCAATCTTGTAATCGTTACGGCGCGGACGTACAATAAGACTTATTCAATTGTATTTCCCATGTGAAATGGAGGGCTTCATTATGCAAGTCAAGCTGGCATACGGCAAGACGGGCCTGGAAGTCGAATTGCCCGAACATGCGAAGGTATTGACGCCTTATCATCTGCCCGGACTGACGGATGAAAAAAGCAAGGCGTTCGAAGCGCTCGACAACCCGATCGGAACGCCGCCGCTGCGCATGATGGTGCGCGAAACCGACAAGGTAGCCATTGTGATCAGCGATATGACGCGTCCGACGCCGAATCACAAGATGGTACCCTGGCTGCTGGAGGCGCTGAATCACGTGCCGCGCGAAAACTTCGTCATCATCAACGGGACGGGCAGCCATCGCGACAACACGCCGGAGGAGCTTATACAGATGCTCGGCGAGGACGTCGTGAATTCGGTTCGCGTCGTCAATAACAACGCGTTCGACAAGTTGACCCAGGTCCAGTCCGTCGATGTATTCGGCGACCAACACCGCCGTGCCATCGACATCGCGGGCATCGTGCGCGGCGACGATGTTCGGGTGGCTGAGCCGGCCGATGGCCCGCATTTCCGCTTCGAACCGCTGCCGCATCCGCGGGTTGGCCAAGCGGTGTCCGGCCAACAGTTTGACTGCGACTTCGCGGCCGAGTTTCGTGTGCCGGGCAAGAAACACACTGCCCATGCCGCCCCGGCCCAGTGGCCGTACGAGTTCATATTCGCCGATGCGGACTGGCAACGGTGATTGCTCAGCGTCGCCAACTGCATCAGCTCCGAGTTTGCCCTCATCGGCCAGCGCCAAGGCGGCAAGCGCTTTGGCCAGCGCCGTCTGGCATCCCGGCTCGGCATCGTACGGGGCGAGGTCCTCCGGGCTGCGGAGTGCAGCGACGAGTGAATCCTGAACGTCAGCAACCGTTTCCAGCTGTGACTGACAGGTTTCGCAGCCACGGATGTGGTCCCAATATTCATCGCTCTCCTGTTCGCTCAGCCGCCCGAGCGAAAAGGCCTGCAGTTGATCCGTCGTCGGACAGTGAGTCGCAATCATCATGGTTAGCTCCAGTGATGTAGCTTAGGGTAGAGCGGACAATGCATGGACACTTCCGCTCCTAAGATGAACGCGAACGTCTGACATCCTTTTTCCACAGGATCCGGCGTTGGAGTTCAGGCTTCAGCCTGCGGTTTCCGTCATTCTTGGATCGCTTCACGATGGACTTGATGATCTGAGAAGCGATCTCAAGCGACGCGTTGAGAGCCGCGGCTTGTGAACAGCACTCGGATTGGCGACGGTTTTTTGCCACGGAGGCAGGCTGAAGCCTGAACTCCAACGGGTTTGAAGCCTGAACTCCAACGGGTTTACCACCTCTTTCGCACCGTTGGATTAACATCAACCTCATGGACGAGTACGACTCACACCCCTCGACCGCGAGCGCGGCCCGATCACCGGCCGAACATCCGACAGCCTCGTCGCTGCTGCTGGGCGAGGTGCAGCGGATGGATCCGGCGGCCTGGAGCCGGCTCGTCGACACGTTCGGCGGCATCGTCTATCGCTGGTGCCGCGCATCAGGGGTGAGTGAAAATGATGCCGCCGATGTGGTGCAGGAAGTGTTCGCCTCGGTCGCACGTGGGATCGGCGGTTTCCAGCGGCAGAAGGCGCAGGGCAGCTTTCGCTCCTGGCTGGCGACGATCACCCGCAACCGCGTCCGTGACCACTTTCGCCGCCAAGCCGCTCAACAAGCTCCGGTCGGGGGCACCGACGCTTGGCAGGCGCTGGAGCAGCACCCCGACTTGCTCGAGTCGACAATTTGTGCTGACAGCGCACAACACCCGGTTGTCCGCCGAGTGCTTGAGCGTGTGCAGGCCGAGTTCGAACCGGCGACCTGGCAGGCGTTTTGGCTGACGACGGTCGAAAATCGCGCGGCCGCGGAAGTCGCTCAGGCAACTGGACTGGGAATCGCGAGCGTCTACCAAGCCAAATCGCGAGTGCTCCGGCGACTACGGCAGCGATTGGGCGAGTTGCCGGAGTGAATGAGCCGGTCGGCGAGTTCAGCGGATCGGCGAATCAGTTTCGCTGCCAGCGCCAGCGACCCGTTCGACTTCGTACTGGAGGTTGCGTTCCTCCGGCCGCGCTTTGCGGACTTGAAACCCAGGACGCTGAGCAAAGTCTGCATGGACTTGTGCTGCCGCGGTCGCGTCGTAATCGCCAGCGTGTACCCACAACAGATACCGCAGCCGCAGTTGTTGCTCGCGGAATAACTTAAAACCTTCTTGCAAGCAGAAGGCAGCCCCCATCCAGCCATCATCGCGGACGTGCCAGTGCGTGGGATATCGCGGGTTATCGGGATGATCGAAGTAGGTGATGCCAGCCATCGTGGTTTGCCGTTGGCTGCCCGTCCCGATGACGACAGGGCCGCTGTAATCGACCCAGCGAGCGGGCTGAGCGAAGATCGCGGCTTCGCCAACCGCTCCTTCACTGTTGGTCAGGCGTCCACCGCCAAAATAGGCCGACAGCGATGCGGCAACCCGTACGGCGAGAAATCCGAAGTTCGTTTTCCCCAGTTGCACCGTGTCCGTCCCTGCGGGCGGCCGCAGGTCGATCTGCAACTCCAACGCATAATCACCTGCGGCTAGCGGGATCAGCGCCGCAACCACGTCTTGCTCCAGCCGCTCGCGGCCCTCGGCGTCGTACCAGCCAAGTTTGGTTGCCAGAATCGCTTCATCATCACCGTCGCGGTAGCGGTACCAGTGTTTTTGGCGAATCTGTGTCCCCTGACCATCCGCCCAGAAATTGACGCCATCAACGTCGTGGAAAGCAAACCACACCGAGCGGTGATGATCGTGATTTTCGGCTCCAGGATGCCCCATCCTCGTCAACGACACGCCGCCCGGCCCGTTGAGTGGGAAGAAGAACGGCCGCGGATACTGTTGCCCGTGGTGCCATCGCAGCTGCTCCAGTCCGTCGATCGACAGCGATACCTGATGATCGGCCAGCGGCAGCACCTCGGCCCGCCGCGGTACGAGCGGCTCGGCAGCCGGCGCCAGCCCGGCTGCCAGCACGCCGGTCCCAGTCAATCCCGCGGCGTATACGGCCGCTCGGACGGTCAGCAATAAGCGATGCATTTCTCTGCTCCTGTTGTCACTTCGTTCGCTCGCGGTTGCCAGCTCGGACGCCGACGGCTTCCATCTTAACTCACTGAAGTTCCCCACGATCGCAACCGGCAGCCGTCACCGCGACCAGCGACAGAGCACACCGCCCAGCCACTGACTGGACGCGATCTGCAGACTTTCAAGTCCTACCTGTAAAGTGTCACAGCAGCTATTCAACCCATAGAAAGCTAGCAATAGGTGGAGCCTTGAGGTGCTGAGGGTGATCAACCGGTCGTCGTTAAACGCCTGTTCTTTTTCCCTCCAAACGACGAGCAGAAGGTAATTTCGACTCCTAGCCTGCAACGTATGAGATCTCCGCACACACATTCTCTCCTTTGTTGCCCGCCGAATTAGAGAGCGTTCACTGCCTTTAAAGCGGGCTTTAGTTCCGTGCCTACTCCCTAGCTGGTAACGAACCGAGTTGGCTGGCAAGCGGCGGCGATGGCACCACCCGCAGCGGCCCATCATTTGCTCGCTGTGGCTCCGAATCGAGTGCCAGCACCGGCAAGGTGAATATTCATCACGCTCCGCGGCAGCGGGCTGGCAAACTCATGCCTCCGGCGTCATCGGCTGACGCGCATGGCCAACGCTTCCAATCCGCTACAGGAAAACCATGATGAAAACGATGCTCTTAGTTGCCGGGCTGTGCCTCTTCGCCCTCGGTTGTGCGCCTGAGGATGGTACCGGCACAGGCACCACCGGTACCGGTACCACCACGACCACTCCCGCCGATTCCACCACACCCGGCGCAACCACGACGACGCCTGGCGGTACGACCACCACGCCGGGCGGCACCGGTGACGTCGTCGAGCCGTAATTCGGCCGGCAGTGAACGCGATCCTGCAAGACAATCGGGAGTGACACGCTGGCACAACTTGCCGGCGTGTCACTCATTGCTCCTTCCACACCGCGTTGCGACTTCCGTCACTCGCTGACGGTCGAGCAGACCGGCATGGCATTTGGCGGTGCGCTGTTGTTTCGGAACCGGTCCATGAAGACTCTGTATCTTGTAACCCTGTATCTCCTTTTAGGGCTGAGCCTGTTTGTGCTCGGCTGTGACGCAGACCGTCCGGGCAGCAGCGATGGCGATGCCATTTCGCCGCCAGCGTCGACCGGTTCACCCGGCCCCGAAGGCTCTGGCGGTGTGGGCAGTTCAGGCCCCGTCGGTGGTCCTGGGCCAACCGGCACTGGGATGACGCCGTAGCGCCTAGGAAATGTCTTTGCAGCGCTGTCCTTAGGGTGGCGTTTCCTTGAGGAAGCACATCCCTGAGAATGAATGGGCGTGCTGAGGCATCTCGCGGGGTAGCTCTTGAATAGCTGCTCAGTTCGGTGTCGGCCGCGCTCATCCCGAGGGCTCTCAGCCTGCTGCCTTAAGCCCTCTGGGGACTCGCTTGTGGCGTCGTCTCCTTGCCGCCAGCTCACTTCTTGTGCGAAACCGCAGGGCCAGTGATGGGTTCCATCGGTTACCGCACTCTCTGCCCGCTGGCCCCTGCCTACCTTCTTGCCCCGGGGCGCAGCAAAACTTGGTAGTCTGAATGAGCTGACCGCGTCCCTTGATTGCTTGCACCTCTCACTGTGAAAGCCCTCTATGAGCAGCGACCTGCTTTCGATGGAAGAAGAAGCCCAGGTGGTCGATCAGATTCGCCAAGGACGGATAGAGATCGAGCGGGAACTGGCCAAGGTGATTGTCGGCCAACAGGAAGTGATCGAGCAGTTGCTGATCTGCCTGGTTGCTGGCGGGCACTGCTTGATCACCGGTGCTCCGGGCTTAGCCAAGACGCTGCTGGTTCGCAGCGTGGCCCAAATCTTTCACCTCAAGTTCCAGCGGATTCAGTTCACGCCCGACCTGATGCCCGCGGATATTACCGGCACCGAAATCCTGGAGGAAGGCGAGCAAGGTCATCGCCGCATGCAGTTTGTCAAAGGCCCGATCTTCGCGAACGTCATCCTGGCCGACGAAATCAACCGCACGCCGCCAAAGACGCAGGCGGCGTTGCTCGAAGCGATGCAGGAGCATCAGGTCACCGCGGGCGGTCGCCGGTTTGAGCTCGATGAACCGTTCTTTGTGCTGGCCACACAGAATCCGATCGAGATGGAAGGCACCTATCCGCTGCCTGAAGCCCAACTGGATCGCTTCATGTTCAACGTGATGATCGATTACTTGCCGCCGACCGAAGAGCTCGCGGTAGTGATGCAGACCACGGCCGATCGGCCGGAACCGATTCAGCCGCTGTTCACCGGCGATGATGTGAAACGATTTCATGCCGCAGTTCGCCGGGTGCCGATCGCCGAAGAAGTGGCGATGAGCGCCGTGCGTCTGGCCGCCGCCAGCCGGCCCCAGCGCGAGGGCACACCGGAGTTTGTGAACCAGTGGGTGTCCTGGGGCGCGGGCCTTCGTGCGGCGCAGACGATGGTGCTCGGCGGCAAAGCGCGGGCGCTGCTGCGTGGCAAGGCGCACGTGAGCTACGACGATATTCGCGCCCTGGCCAAGCCGACGCTGCGGCACCGCATTCTGCTGAGCTACCGCGCAGAAGCCGAGGGTGTGACGGTCGACGACTGCATCGACCGCCTGATCCAATATGTCTTCGACAAGCGGGCGGTGTGATGGCAGTTTCCGCTGCGTCTGCGAACATCGGCCGTGCGAGCGACGCGGCCAGTCATGATCCGCATGCCTTGATGCGGATCAAAAACCTACAGCTCCGCGCTCGAGCGGTGGTAGAAGGTTTTTATACCGGTCTGCATCGCAGCCCGTTTCATGGTTTCTCGGTCGAGTTTAGTGAATACCGCCCTTATACCCCAGGTGATGATCCGCGTGGCTTAGACTGGAAACTCTACGCGCGCAGCGACCGCTATTTCATCAAACGCTTTGAAGATGAAACCAACCGGCACGTGTATCTGGTGCTGGACCGCAGCCGCTCGATGGGCTTCGGCACGTTGGAATACGACAAAAGTCAGTACGCCGTCACGTTAGCAGCAACGCTGGCGTACTTCTTGACGCTGCAGCGCGATAGCGTGGGGCTGCTGACGTTCGACGAGTCGGTCGGCGAGTTTGTACCGGCCCGGCAACGGCCGGGGCACTTTCGCCAATTGATGGTTGCACTGGCGCGGCCGCTGGCTGGATCGAGCACCAACCTGGATGTCCCCTTACAGCAACTTGCGCAGTTGATTGCCAAACGCGGTCTGGTGATTTTGATCTCGGACTTGCTGGCACCGCTGCAAACCTTGCAACGCAACCTCGGGCTGCTCCGCTCGCGTGGGCACGAGGTGATGATTCTCCGCACGCTCGATCCGGGCGAGTTGCAACTGTCGCTGCCGGGGCCGACCACGGTCCGTGACATGGAGACCGGCCGCGAGTTGTATTTGGATCCTGACGCTGCTCGCGAACAGTACAACCAGAACTTTTCCGCGCACCGTCAGCAGATTCGCTCGATCTGCGACTCGCTCGGCGTGGACTTGTATGAGTTGCCAACCGATCAACCGCTGGCCGATGCCTTGTTGCATGTGGTGTCCAATCAAAAGCAACGCAGCGGCCGTGCAGGCCGCCGCGGGATGATCACCCGCGGAGCCGGCGGTTCACGCGCTGGCGGCACTGGCGGCGGTGCAGGGAGAGCCAGTGGATCGCAAGGAGGCGCGACATGAGTTTACTGGCACCGCTGTATGTGTTGGGGGCATTCGCCGTAGCGCTACCAGTGCTGTTTCATTTGATTCGGCGGCAGGTGAAGGACCGCACGCCCATCAGCACCATCATGTTTCTGCCGACCTCGCAGCCGCGGCTGACACGCCGCAGCCGGCTGGAGAATCTGCCGCTGCTGTTGCTGCGTGCGCTCGCGCTGATCTTGCTGGCTCTGGCGTTTTCCCGGCCGTTCTTGCGCAGCCCTTCAACCGCCCCGACCGACGCGGTCAGCCGCCGCGTGGTGGTGCTCGTCGATACGAGTGCCAGCATGCGCCGCGGCGATCTGTGGGACCAGGCGCTGGCGCAGGTAGCCGATGTAACCGAGAACCTTCGACCGGGCGATTCGATCGCCGTGATCTCATTCGATGCCGAACCGACGTTGCGGATCGGCTTTGAAGCGGCGGGGCAATTGCCGCCCGCGTCGCTGCGGAACCTAGGGCAACAACTCTTTGCGGGTGAACAACTGTCGTGGTATGCGACCGACTTAGCAGCCGCGCTGCGCTTTGCTGCGGAACTGGCAACCGCTCAGGAATCCCGTTCGTCGGTATCGGCAACGGCAACGCCGGAAGCCGAGGGTGAGGAACCGGTTCCCGGCCTCGCAAAGGTGGAATCGCAGCTCGTGCTGATCAGCGACCTCCAGTCCGGTGCTTCACTCGACGCGCTGCAAGGTTTCGCTTGGCCGCAGGAAGTGCCGGTCGAGATCCGCCGAGTGACACCTCAACGTCGTTCCAACGCTTGGATCACACTTCCGAGCGAACCGACCGGAGCGGGCGATACGGCCGGAGCGACAGGAGCCGCCAAGGCCACTCGCACGTTCCGGCTGCGAGTGAGCAACGCGGCCGACTCACTCCACTCGCAATTTCATCTGACTTGGCAGACGCCGACAGGGCCAGGTACTCCTGAAGTCCTTCAGGTGCCTCCGGGACAATCAAGGATTGTGCATGTCGCGCAGCCGCCGGAAGGAGCATATGCCATCGCGCTCTCCGGCGATGATCATGATTTCGACAACCTGCGTTACTACGCCCAGGATCCGCCGATGGAACAAACCTTGTTGTTCGTCGGTGACGATCCTGCCGAGCCCCGCGAAAGTCTGCTGTAGTACCTGCAGCGGATCTCACTCAATACACCCACGCGCGAAGTCGTGGTCCAGCAGCACTCGGCTGAAGCGGGGCCGCTTACCGAACTCAGGCCAGAACACGTTGGCTTGGTCGTCGCCGCGGGGAACCTCGATGCGGTGACCGCCGAGCAACTCCGCCGCTACGTCCGCAGCGGTGGACGGGTGGTGTATGTGCTGCCAGCGGCCGACGACAACAGCCTGGCCGAAAACTCGTTGCGATTGCTCAGCGGCGACGCGGAAGTGCAGGTCGGTGAAGCCAATGTTCGCGACTACGCGATGTTGTCGCGGATCGACTTCACCCACCCGCTGTTCCTGCCGCTATCCGATCCGAAGTTCAATGACTTTTCGAAGATTCGCTTCTGGGCTCACCGCACGGTCGAAGCTTCGCCACAGCAGTGGAAGACGTTGGCGAGTTTTGATGACGGGTCGCCGGCGCTACTCGAGCGTGAGGAAGATGCTGGACGCATCTGGGTGTTCACCGCTGGTTGGCAACCGCAGGAAAGCCAACTCGCCCTTTCCACAAAGTTCATCCCGCTCCTGTTTGGTTTGTTCGACGCGGCCGGCGGCAACGCCACGACCGCTGCGCCACTGGGTCTGGGTGGCCCGGTTCCTGACGCCAGCGGCACCGCAGCTTCAAGCGTGGTGCGACTGGCCGAATCCGCCAGCGAGCCTGAGCAGGTGATCGCGACCGAACGGATTGAGCGGCCGGGGGTCTATCAACTTCGTGGCGAGCGGGTGGTGACCTCGGCGGTTAATTTGGCGGAATCTGAAAGCCACACGGAACCACTGGGCGATGACGAACTGGAACGCATGGGCGTTATCTTAGGGACAGCGGTTCCCGAGGAAGTGGCAGCGCAGACCGAGCGTCAGTTGCGGGATGTGGAACTGGAAAGCCAGCAACGGCTGTGGCAGTGGTTGCTGATGGGAGTGCTGGCCCTGCTGGCACTCGAAACATGGCTGAGCGGCTGGTTGGGACGCCGGCGTCAAACCCGTGCATCGTCCGAGCCGGCGGTGGCGGGAAGTTAATCCTTGGAACCAATCTGTGTCCGAGTGCTGAGGGAGGGCTGGCGATGTTTGATCAACGTGACCTGTTGCGGGAACGCCTGCGTCCGGTCATCCGGACCCTGCAAGGGCTGTGGTTTTGGCGTGGCTCCGCAGTGGTCCTGTTGGCTGCGGCCCTGATCGCCTGGGCCCTGATTCCGCCGGTCCGCAGCGGTCAGGTATCCGGCAGCAGCGCCGCTTGGGGCCTCTTGGCGGCGGTGGTGGTTGGCCTTCTGATCATCGCCATTGCCGCAGCCCGGTCGTATCTCGATCTCCGCGAACTCGCTCTGAGGATCGAGCGGCGATTTCCTTCACTTGGACAACGCCTGCTCACCGCCGTCGAACTGCCGCCGCCCTCTCAAGCATCGCTCGGATACCTGCAAAGCCGCGTGATCCAAGAAGCTCATGAACACTCGCGGACCCATCGCTGGGAAGAAGTCGTCTCGCCGACACAGATTTTGATCAGTCGTCTAGCGGGCCTGTTTTCGTTCGTCGCCATGGCGGCGATGCTCTGGATTCTGGCCACCAGCGAGCCGACTGGTGGAGCAGCTCGCGGCCTCCGGAGCGATGGCAGCGGAGCGACAGCGGTGCGGATTGAACCGGGCAACGTCGAGCTCGAACGCGGCACCAGTCTGATCGTGACCGCTCATTTCCCAGGGCTAGACGCGATTTCTGACCAGGCGGAACTGGTCTGCCAGGCAGAGGATGGCTCAGAACGCCGGTACCCGATGAAGCAGACGCTCGACGACCCGATCCTCAGTGCCTTTGTGGCCTCGGTCGATTCGTCTCTGCGCTATCAGGTTGTCTCGGAAGGTTATCAAAGCGAGATCTTTACGGCGGAAGTATTCGACTATCCAGCGCTGACGCGGGCCGATGCGGAACTGCAATTTCCTGCCTACACCGGCATGCAGCCCAAGCGGATCGAAGACACGGTGCGTGTGACCGCGGTTGAAGGAACGCACCTGCGATGGGAACTCAACCTCAACAAACCGGTCGATCGCGCGACGCTCGTTGACAGCGACGGCAACCGCGTTGAGTTGGAAGTCAGCAGCGATCTGCCGACGCGCTACCTGACCGAGTTGGAGATGACGCAGACACAGCGGTGGCGGTTGGAACTCGTTGACGCGGCAGGGCGGGAGAACAAGTTTCCTCCCGAACTGGTCGCCCGCGTGCTCCGCAATGAGCCGCCGACACTCAAGGTCGTCGCTGGCGGCGACGCCTCGGTCTCGCCACTCGAAGAGTTTCCGGTCGCCGTCGAAGTGCAAGACGACTTCGGCGTGCAGCGGTTTGGTGTGAGCTATCTGTTCCCCGGCGGCCGATCAGCCGAACTCGAACTGGGTCAGTCGGTGCCGCGCGGTCGCAAGCAACGTGGCGACTACTTAATCGACTTTGAATCGCTCGCCGCCCAACCCGACCAACTGTTGTCTTATCACTTTTGGGCCGAGGACGTTGCCGCTGATGGCAGCTCGCGCCGCGTGCAGAGCGATCTGCACTTTGCCGACGTCCGTCCGCTGGAAGAGATCTACCGCGAAAATGAGTCGCCCGATGCCGGCTCGCGGCAATCCCAACAACAGCAGCAACAACAAGGAGGGGGTGCCGGCGCCCAAGCCGAGGAACTGGCCGAACTGCAGAAGCAGATCATTAACGCCACCTGGAAAATCATGCGCCGTGAACTCGGGCCGACACGCTCTGCCGAGTTCAGTAGTGACGTCGAATCGGTGCTCAGCGGGCAACGAGACGCAGTCGTGCAACTCACCGATCTCGCCACACAAGTCGAGGACGAGCAGTCAGCTGAGTTCGTCAAACAAGCCAATCAAGCGATGGCGACGTCGCTTGAACAGCTCCAACAAGCGGTCGCCGACAACTCCGCCGATCCGCTCACGGAGGCGGTTGCGGCGCAACAAGCGGCTTATCAATCGCTGTTGGGACTGCGAGCCCGCGAGTTCCAAGTCAGTCGCTCCCGGCAAAACCAACAGCCAAGCTCGAGCAGCGCCTCCCAGCGTCAGCGCCAGCAACAACTCAACGACCTGGAGCTGAAAAACGACGAGAATCGTTACGAAACACAGTCGCAGGCTCGGGCCGAAGAAACTCAGGAGGAGGGGCGTCAACAGCGCGAGGTGATCGACCGACTGCGCGAACTCGCTCAGCGGCAAGAAGACATCAATCAACAGGTCGCTCAACTGCAGTCGGCGCTGGAACTGGCTCAGACCGAAGAAGAAAAGCAAGAGATCCAACGGCAACTCAAACGCCTCCGCGATCAACAGCAAGAAATGCTCCGCGACGCCGATGAACTCGCCGAGCGCATGCAGCAGACCCCAATGCCCAGCCAGTCCCAGGGCCAAGAGAGCGAAGCGGTGCAAAACGCTGCCGAGCAGTTGGAGCAGACCCGCGAGAACCTGCGCCAAGCCAGCGAAGCGCTCGATCGCAACGATGCCTCCGAAGCGCTCGCTGCGGGCACACGGGCCGAACGTGAACTCGACGAAATGCGCGAGGAACTTCGTCAACAAGCGGCCGGCAATTTCGACGAAGCAATGCGACAAATCCGCTCGGCCGCCCAGCAACTCGACGAGCAGCAGCAACAGATCACTCAGCAGATGAACAACGAGCCGGCTCAAGATCGACAGCCAGGGCTGCGATCCGAAACGCCAGCCAGCAAAGTGGTCGAAGAACTGCAGGCCCAGAGGCAACGACTGGGCCAACTGCTCGAACAAGTCCAGGAAACGGTGCAACAGGCCGAGTCGTCCGAGCCGCTGCTGGCGCAGAACCTCTACGACACCTACCGCAACGTGCAGCAACAACAGGTCGATCGCAAGCTCAGCGATACCGCCGAGCTGTTCCGCCGCGGGCTACGGCCTCAAGCCGAAACGCTGCAGGAAGAAACCGGCGAAGCGATTACAAATCTGCGGGAACGGCTCGAACGGGCAGCGGAATCGGTGCTCGGCGACCAAACCAAAGCGCTCGAACGGGCCCTGGGCGAACTCGAACAACTGCAAGATCAACTCGATCGCGAAATCGAAGACGCGACCGGGTCGCGCCGCACAGGGGAACGCACAGGCAATCGCCCTGGTGAAGGTCAGCAGCCGAGCGATCCCCAGTCCCAGCAACCGTCGGATCAGCCGGGCAGGGCGGGACAATCGTCCGATCCATCGGCTGATCAACCATCGCCTCAACCGTCCGATCAGGCTGCGGGCCAATCGCCGCGCCAGGGCAGCGAACCGGGGGACAATGAGTCGAGCGAACCCACCGAGGGACAACCACCGAGTGAACCAGGCTCCGGCGAGCGGCAACCACGGGGACAGTCGCCCCCTGACCAGCAGCCGGGTGAACCAGCCGCAGCGGAAGGACAACCCGGCGAGCCATCTTCCAGCGAACAGCAAACACCTGGTCAGCAAACACCCGGTCAGCAAACTCCGGGACAGCGATCACCGGGACAGCAATCGGGTAGCGGCGGAGGCTTGATCGAACAGCTCAACCCCACGGGTGATCCGCTGGGGGCCGAAGACGGCGGCGATCAACGGCAAGGCGGAGCCGGTCCGTCAGCACCGCTGACCGGTGAAGGTTATCGGCAGTGGTCCGATCGCCTCCGCGACGTTGAACAGATGATCGAGGACCCGGCGCTGCGTTCCGAAGCGACCCGAATCCGCGAACGAGCTCGAGAAGCCCGCGGTGAGTTCCGCCGGCACTCGCAGCCGCCGCAGTGGGATGAAGTCGAAGAGACGATCGCGCGGCCGCTGCGCGAGTTGACCAAAAACGTTGCTCAAGAACTGCTCCGGCGCTCGGCCGATCGCCACGCAGTGGTGCCGATCGATCGTGACCCGGTGCCGGAGCGATTTAGCGAAGCGGTGCGGCAGTACTACGAAAGCCTCGGGAGCGGCCTGTGACGATCTGGGAGCAATTGGTTTGGGGGGCGCCGCAGTGGACGAACCTGGCGCTGCTCGTCGGCGGCCTGATGGCGCTGCTGGTCCTGTGGAATTACGCCACCGGCAGCACCCGGTCGCAGGTTCCTTGGTTGGCGGGGCTGCTCAAACTGCTGGCGGTTGCACTATTAGCGATCTGCTTGCTGCAGCCGATGCGCAGCGGC
>CALELC010000215.1 GCA_937904535.1 uncultured Planctomycetaceae bacterium | reverse complement strand
CGACTCGCTGCCCGTTCCCGAGGGAACCGCCACCCGCCGCATCCTCGAAGTGCACAACAAGATTGACCTGCTCGCCGATCCCGCTGTGGCAACCGCCGACGTGGCAACGACGGGGGCAATCGCAACGGCGGCGACGAGCGATTTCGGGATCGGAACGCTGCGGCAGCGCATTGCCGCGCTGCTGGTTCCAGAAGCACCACCGGCTGGCCAACCGGTGCCGGTTCACCCGCGGCAGATCGTCCGTCTGCAGCAGTTAGCGGCGGCCAGTGATGTGCGTGCTGCTCGCGCGGCGCTGGAAGCTCTCGCGGGCGCGAACCTAGACGCCCCCACGGGTTCAGAACCGGTTAGCGGCTAGCTCCTGCAAGCCCTGCACAGTCGGCGCGCGGTGAGATCTGCCAGCTGGTTTCGCCGCCCGACCTGCTACCGGAGCGAGTTGTCGGGTATGTTCGCAGTTCGAAATCCTGTTTTTCCTCCTTTGCCATGAGTGCGACCGGGTCATGATCACGATCATCGACTACCAGATGGGCAACCTCCGCAGCGTCCAAAAGGCGTTCGAATCCGTCGGTGCTGAAGCCAAAATCACCTCTGACCCACAAGCCATTGCTCAGGCAGAAAAATTGGTGTTGCCGGGGGTCGGCGGGTTTGGTGAGGCGATCGAGGAACTGCGCAGTCGCGATCTGGAAGCGCCGATCCGAGATTTCGCTGCTTCGGGGCGGCCGCTGCTGGGCATCTGTCTCGGGCTGCAACTGCTGTTTGAAACCGGCTATGAAGGGGGCACCCATCGTGGACTTGGCATTTTGCAGGGGGATGTGGTGCGGTTCGAAGGCCCGGCTTACGGTGGCGTCGGCGGTTTGAAGGTGCCGCACATGGGTTGGAACCAAGTGACCAAGCGGGCCGATGTGCCGCTGCTGGAAGGTCTGGCCGACGGCACCCACTTTTATTTCGTCCACTCCTATTACGTGCGGCCGACCGACCAGGCGATCGTCGCGCTAACCTGCGATTACGGTGGCGAGTTCTGTGCGATGATCGCCCGCGACAACGTCTTTGCGACGCAGTTCCACCCCGAGAAGAGCCAGCAGGCCGGGCTGAACCTGTTGCAGCGGTTTGCTCAATTAAACACCCAGGTCGAGTCGGCTCGGTAACGAGTGCTCGAGAAAGGAATAATGAACGTGTCGGCGGTGTATTCGCTCTCCTGCGCAGGCAGCAACGGTTCCACGCTGCAGCTCGATTTTCGTAGGGTTGGTGACCGGTTTGTGCAGTCGATTCGCCGCATGGGTAGCGATGGCAAGAGCCTGGCGGCTTGGGAGGGTGTGCAAAAAGCCGAGGCCGAATGGTGGCCCGCTTCGCCGCCGATCCAGGAGTTGTCGCTGGAAACCATCGATGGCCGCGACGTGTTGCTCGGCGTTGGTCGAGCTGGCAAGTGCCACTGGAGCGTCAGCATCGAGACGGTTGAAATCGAATCCGCAGCCGCGTTTCGGTTCGATATTGCCTGCCGTTGCCCCGAACCAGCGGAGTGGCTCGGGTCAACCTATCAGCCCAGTCGAGAGGGCGAGCAGCTGATCGACGCTGCGGCGCTGACGGCGTTCAAGGTGCAGGCTCAGGAAGACACCGCAGTAACGATTGACGGCACCCAAGTCCGCATCGAACCGACGACTCGACCGCTTGCCTGGCCAGGCACGGTGCGGTGGCGGTACGCAATCCTCGCCAGCGACGCCAGCTGATTGAGACGCTGCGACGGATCCGGCAGCAGACGCTGCCTGAGGCCGCCGGGCTGCTTATTTCGCTGGCCAATCGGCTCGGCACCAGGTCTCGATCACCTGGTCCATCCAGAACCGCTCGGTCCCGCGAGCGAAAAATCCCGCGTGGCCGCCTCCAGGTGCGAGCAGCAGCCGGACCGCTCGGTGCTGAGCAAGTTGTGGGGCGATGGCGGTGAAACAATCAGCCGGCACGATTGGGTCGTCGACAGCCGACAGGATCAGCGTCGGGATCTGAATCGATTCGATGTGATTAACCGAGGAGCAGCGCTGGTAGTAGTCATCGGCACCCGCAAACCCGTTGAGCGGTGCGGTGATGCGATCGTCGAGTTCCCGCAGCGTCTTCGGCCAAGGCCGCTGACAGTGCGCCATTCGTTCTGGCGATTGACGAATGCCGGCCGGCAGCCGCTGCATCAAGTGCCGAATGAAGTAGCGGTTGTAGCCACGCAACAGTCGCCGCTGCATGTTCTCGCTGCACCGCACCAAGTCGATCGGTGGCGAGATCGCGACCAGCCGCGTCCAGCGCTCCGCCCAGTCAGGCCGCGGATCCGTGCCTGCGCCCAACCGTCCCGCGGCGAGTAACAATTGGTTGCCGCCGAGCGAAATGCCGACGGCTGCGATCGGACCGGCAGAGGTGATTTCCGCGATCAGTCCCAAGGCGGCCACGCAATCCGCGCTGCGTCCGGCGTGGGTGATGCCAGCGCTGCGATCATGTCCGGCGCCGCAGCCGCGCATTTCCAGCCGAAACACGCGCACGCCTTGCGCGGTGAACCGGTGAGCTAAGCGGAGCATGTACGGCGAGTTGCGATTCCCGCACAACCCATGGACCAACATCACACTCGGTCCGCCGGGCAGCCAGCCCGCGGGCAGATCATCGTGCAGCGCCAGTGCATCGCCGTCGGCCAGCGGAACCCAGTGCAGCCGTGGCCGCAGCGGCTGCTTCTGCGGCGCTCGCAGCGATAGGATCGTCTGCAAATGGCCACCGCGGATGAATGGATGTGGCACAAAGTGAGGCAAGTCCAGCGGCGCCGCGGCAAGCGGTGGTTCACAACGGACGGTCATATCGCCTATTCTTGATTCGGTCTCGCCATTCATTCTGCCATTATGACGGCAACCTGAAAAAACGCACCGCGGCATCGGTCCGTTTCCGCGGCATCACCCCAACCACCGCTCGCGCTCCGTGATTGCCTGAGCGTTTGAGTGTTTTCCTCCGTTTGTCCTGCTCGGCACGCCTGGGCAGCAGAGATCGCCTGCATGCACACCATCCGTTCATTCATCGCTATTCCGCTGAGTCCCGAAGTGCAGCGCAACGCGCGGCGATTGCTCCGCGATCTGCGGCAGGAGAAGGACGGGATCAAATGGGTCCCCGAAGAAAACTTGCACCTGACGCTGAAGTTCCTCGGCGATGTCATCGATCGCGACGTGCCGCGGGTTTGTCAGGCGATCCGCCGCGCCACCGAGACGATCGAGCCGTTCGAACTGGAGTTTGCCGGCACCGGCGGATTCCCTTCAGCCGACCGCCCGCGAGTGATCTGGGCCGGCGTCCCGCGCGGCGGCGAGGAGCTGATTCAGCTAGTGAGTGTGCTGGAGAAGGAACTGGCCGATTTGGGATTCAAGCCCGAACCGCGCGACTACCGACCGCACCTGACCCTCGGTCGCGTCCGCAGCGGTAGCCGAGCCGCATCGCCCGAGGTCGTCGAGCGGGTCAGTCGTCACGAAAATCGCTCGTTGGGGGTGATGGCCGCCGAGCAACTGCGACTCTATGCGAGTTACCTCGACAAGTCCGGTCCGAGCTATCACGTCATGGACACGATCGATCTCGGCGAACCCGCCGTCGCCACAGAGGACGACGAAGAGTGACCCCAACGTTGGAGTTCAGGCTT
>CALELC010000214.1 GCA_937904535.1 uncultured Planctomycetaceae bacterium | reverse complement strand
CACAGAACATCACCGCGACCGAGTTGATCAGTGTCACCGGCAGCCTGATGGCTCCGCGCGGCGAAATGATTGAGCTGCTGGCAAGCCAATCCGGTCTGAAACGATCGACAGCTGAACTGACGGTTGAGTTGCCCGCAGGCGTCTCCGAGGTTCTTCGCGTCCCTACCCGAGCCGACGATCCCAGCACATTCGCTCATGTCATTCGAGCAGATCAGTCGCTGCACTACCGATTCCGTGCGGGTGATGGGCAGACGCAGTGGCATTCAGTCCAAGTGATCGATTATCCCGAGATCGCCGAAGTGCAATTCAAACTTACTGCGCCTGAATATGTGAATCGTCCCGTGGTCACAAAGGCGCTGCTCCCTCGTCAGGTCAAGGTGATTCAAGGAACCCAACTTGCGCTAGCGATCAAACCCAAGGATCGGGTTGAGAAGTTAGTCATGACACTGGCTACATCCGATTCCGATAATCCAAAGCTTGAGCAAGTGGTGCGAGAAGTGGAATTGTCTGCAGATTCCGAGGGTTGGTATCAGTTTCAAACCTCGCTGGTCGATGATGTCACGCTCCGCCCAACGCTCTTGAGCAAGCATGGATTGAGTAACAAAGGGCATTCCATTTGCAAGGTTCAGGTGATTGCTGATCAAGCACCCGTGGCGCGGATCGTGCGACCAACTGATGAGTTAGCTGTCACACTCGATGAGGTGCTCCAGATCGAGTTTGAAGCGCACGACGATCACGGGATCTCCACAGCCGAGTTAGTGATCTATGACGATTCCGCGACGGAGGACGGTCAGCCGAAGGTTTTGGCAACTCGTTTGATTCCGCTCGGTGAACAATCGCTCCAAAAGCATCTAACCGGCAGCGTCCAACTGGATCTCAAAGAATTAGAACTCGATAGGGGAAGCAGCATTAGCTATGCGGTTCGCGTAACCGACAATCGTCAGGCAGTTGGTACACCATTGCACCCCAATTCGCCCGCCCCCCAAGAAACGGCGCTGCTGGACGTTTCAGAGTCCGAAGACTCGCTTTCAGCAGATGATGCAATCCAAGCGGATGTTTCGGCGTTAGCTGGAGAATCTGGGCCTGAGCATCCACGAAGCGAACAAGGGCTCGAGCGTTCAACCGCCAATTTCTCGTCAGGAGTCTCTGTTGCCGTTGAAAACTCCCCTTCGGTTGAAGGCCCGGCGGGCGAACATCTGGAGAAACCAGTGTCGAACGGCGATGGGCGGAATAGCGATTCGCAAGCACTTTCTGCCGCCTCGTCAGTGGGGGAACGATCCAACAGCAGCGAGCGTCAGCTGGATGCGTCGGATGCAGCCGCCAGTGAAGCCGCGAAAACATTCGGTCCCAGACTCGAGGCCGCAGCCGAAAACATGGGCGCGGCTGACCCGGTGGCGGACAATGCAGACGAAAGCGCGGCTGCACGTTCGATTGCGGGCGTGAAGGGGGCTGCGGCTGATGCGGTTCTGCAACCTCAACATGGAGAGAGTGGCCAGAATGTCGAATCCAATCGACGTCGGTTGAAGATCACGGAGCGACTGGCCTCGATGAAGTACGCAGATCCGCCGGTTCATCAGACGGGGGAGATTCGCGGTCGTGTGCTTGCATTGGACGCGATGCTGGAGGAAACCGAGAAAGCACTGAAAGCTCTGGTGGAGCATCAGGTCGCCGCTGCCCAGCGCAGTGAAGAACTCGCAGGTCTTGATGAGCGATTTGGCGATATTGAGAAGTATGCCGCTGAATTGCGCGCTGAGACCAAAGATACGGAATATGCTTTTGCAGGCTTGCAACTAATTGACATCATCCGCACTCATGTCACCCCGGCTCGCGATCGAGTGTTTGCTGCGATTCGCAAGCCAAACGTTAGCGACGTGGATGCGAAAGTAGCTCTGGGGCATGTGCTGAGATCCCGCGAGTTGCTGGCGGCGCTGCTGCAGCGATTTGACCAAGTTCGACGTGATCGTGAATTGAACGAGGCATTGGAAGAGTCGATCACGATGTATGAAATCTATGTGGAAAAGCGACTCGCTCTGATGCGCGAGGCGCGAGCGAACCGAAATCCACTGGCGCGCAAAATGGCGGTGATTGAGGTCGGTCAAGATTATCTCGATCGGTATGCTGAGGTAGAAAGTTTGCGGCAGCAAATGATGGAAGAGTTTGCCCGCCTGCTGGGCGATGATCCCCGCTTGCTGTCGCGATATCTCGAACTGGTCAGACGCCGAGCACGCTCAATGCGAGACCGCCTATCGGAGCTGGCTGAGCGGCAGCAAGATGCCGGGATGGAGTTGAGCGGTTGGCTGCAGATCGATGAGGAGCAACAGGACGCGCTGTGGTCCATAATTCAAGAGATGCGTGTGCCATCGGTAACGCAGTTGGCGGAGGACACGGCTGAACTCGCAGAGCGAATCGAAAAGCAGATGCCACTGGAAGTGGATGCTAGTGTCGGCACCCCGGCCGCGATCATTCACATTGCCCGAGGAACTGCCCAGCAGGCGCGGACCATTGCCATGGATGCGGAACGTGTACTGGGCAGCCATTCATCTGCAGATCTTGCGGCACTTATGCAGCCAGCTGAGGATCTCGTCGCGATGTTGATGCAGTTGGACGCTGCGTTCGATCTCCTTCAGTTTGAGCATGAAGGGGATGTCGAACTCGCGGGTTTCATTCAGCCTCGGTCACAGGAAAGTCGTGTGGTCGCCGAACAAGCCGAGTCCTGGGCGATGATGACAGGTTATCTAGCCCGCCGCTCCTACCATTCGATGGTTGCTATGGAGCAGCAGCGTCTGGCGGCAGAGACGCAGTTGCTGAGAACGGACATGCTGAGCATGGAAGGCGATTTGAACCGTCAATTTCAGCAACAGGTTAGGGAGAGCCTTCCGAGTGAGATTGCCGGATTAGTGCGAGGATTGCATGGACTGATGGAATCCATCACGTTTAATCAAGCCGCAGCCTCTTATGCGGCAAGGAATCAGGATTTGCAACGGACCGCCCAGCAACAACAGCTGGCCATGGATGGCTTGGAGCGGGCCGAGGAACTGCTTGATCGCATTCGCCGCAGCGTGGCAGATGCTCTGGATGCCTACCCTACTCAGAATCCGAACATTGCCGACCTGCGAGATCCAACCTTAGATGAGTTTCTCGCTCGTTTGGAGCGCGAGCCAAGCATTGCCGCCCAGCTTGGGATTCCTGAACGGCCACGCAACTTGCGCAACAACGCTGATTCCATGCTGTGGCAAGAAACGGGACAAGGGCTTTTGGGTGAGTCCGCTGAAGCGGCTATGACGCGTGTCAGACAAGCGATGCGACGTGCAGGCCCAGAAGGAACTGCGGAGGGTAATCAGGAACCGGGGGCGTCGGCGGAGGAACGTCAGGCATTCGCAGAGGCGAAGAAGACTCAGGAAATGCTCGAAAATGCCCTACTGGCAATTGAGCAGCAAATGGACAACGAGGAAACCTTACCGCAGCAGCGAGAACAACTCCGCAAGCTGGCTGAGGAGCTAGAGAATATCGTTCGGCAGGCGGATGAAGATGGCACTGCCAAGCAAGCCTGGAATCAGAATTCGCAGACCGACACGGTAAAGGCGGTTCTGGCTGCGCTGCAGCGCGGCGAACCCGTGCCTGATCAACAATGGAATAAGCTGTTGTCGACCCTTGAGGATGGGCTGTGGCAGGGACGGGGTAAGCGTCCGCCCGAGCAGTATCGGAAGGCGATTGAACAGTATCAAGACCGTATCCGTGAACTAGCGGGTCTCAATAGTGAAACGTGGGTTGTTAGATAGAGATTACGATGGGCAACGCGGTTCCACATGCCGCTTTGCCGAATGGGCGACGGTGAGGTGATGGGACAAGCTTGTGCCTTGCGGCGGGGAATGTTGCGGCTACTCATACAGGGCGCCGCGGCGATGATGATCGTCGGATTAACGGCGAGCATGCTTGCACCGGCTGCGGCGCAGGAAGGAAGCGAGTCGAACATTGCATCTTCAACCAACCTGAGCGCTGCGCTCAGCCCTGGGCAGTGGTCGGAAGTGCAAAACTCGGTCGATCGGGGACTGCGTTGGCTGTCGACACAGCAGGCGGCCGATGGACGATTTCCAAGCGATGAGATTGCTCAGCCCGCCGTCACCGCGTTGGCCGTGATGGCGTTTCTGTCACGCGGGCATGTGCCCGACCAGGGGCCTTATGGAGAACAGCTCTCGCGGGCGATCGACTTCGTATTGAGTACTCAAAAATCGCGCGGTTACTTCTCGCTGCGACCCGTGGCACCGCCCGTTCAACATTTGACCCCGGCGCAGACCGTGATCTACAACCACTCGATTGCTGGTTTGATGCTCGGCGAGGTCTATGGCATGTCCTCAGGTGAGCGGGCTACTCGCATCGAGGAAGCGCTCAACCGAGCCTTGATCTATCACCGCGAGGTCCAGACGCGGACCAAGCAGCATCCCACAGATACCGGTGGATGGCGCTACGGGTTGCCCGAAAGCCCGCAGGCGGCATCGGACATGTCGGTAACCGGCTGGGCGCTGATGTTCTTGAGGTCAGCGCGGAACGCTGAGTTCAGTGTTCCCAAGCAGTATTTCGATGAAGGGCTCGACTTCGTCGAACGTTGTTATCACACAGGCGACAAGACGCTGGGCGTATTCCGATACCGTCCCGTCGAGTCTCAAGGCGAAGCGACTTCCCAGATCACACTAGCGAACACCGCATCGGCGACTTTGACATTGATTCTCGGCGGCCGTCATGAACATCAGGGTGTTACCGAGTCGGTGCGATGGTTTCGCAGTCGACCGTACCCGCGGCCGTGGCAAAACAATTATTTTTACTTATCAACCTACTACAGTAGCCAGGCGATGGCTCAGGTCGGTGGCGAAGCCTGGAACGAGCTCTTTCCACAGATCGCAAGCAATCTCCTCGAGGAGCAGACGGCGGAAGGCGGCTGGCCGGCCGGCTCGACCAA
>CALELC010000213.1 GCA_937904535.1 uncultured Planctomycetaceae bacterium | reverse complement strand
TCGATATTCGGCACGACCAAACCCGAGACCTCGTCGCCCAGTTGGCCGATCGCCAATGGCGCAAACTTGGGCCCGAGAAAGCCGCTACCTGTTGAGACCAACGCTCGTTCGGGAGTGATGCTGACAAAACCTGGCAATTCACTCAACTCGGAATAAAACTCCTTCGCGACGAGCGAACCGAGCAACGGAAATCGAATTGCTGGTTGCGGCGTGTAGCCGGTGTGGACATATTGCCGCGCACGTCCGTGGTCACCTTCGCCACTGCTCATCGAACGTACAATGGCCAACTCGGTTCCCCACTGCGCCATTCGCGGGAGATGCTCGGACACTTTCACGCCGGGAACGGTCGTCGCGATTTCCTGAAAGGGGCCACCGTTTTGATGTCCCGGCTTGAGATCCCATAAATCAATGGTCGCTGGCCCACCGTTCATCCACAACAAGATGACGGGCCGGGCGCGCGATGGCATGCTGACGTCGGCGGCGGCGAGCGACTGCATCCATCGTGAGCCGGCTACTCCTAGTACTCCGGCAGTACCACCGATCCACTGCCGCCGATTGGGATGCCAGCCTCGTTTAGAAGTTCCCATAGTCGATGTCCTTAATGATTGGTATTAAACTCGGCCGAGTTGAGCATCGCCCAAAAGAGATTCGAAAGCAGGCGCTGTTGTTCTTCAGGTTCCGGATCGGAGAGCCATTCGCACAGATGTTGCCGCTCCTGCGGAGTCGGATAACGTGAAAACGCAGCCAAAAACAATTGGTTCACGCGTTGCTCGTTGGTCAAGAAGGGTGCGGACAGGGACCTAATGGCAGGGCTTTTTGACGATGCGGTCGCATCGATGACCAATTCGCCATTCATTAGGGTGAGAGCCTGCAGGATGGACCGCTGTGACTGCTCCGCACGTTCGACCTGGAAACGCATCGCAAAGTCGTATCGGCGCTGCAGGTCCCCGTAAGGATCGACTCCTAACCGCGGCGTCGAATACCCTGAAGTTGTCATCAAACTGTCATATAACTGTTCGCCTTGCAGCCCACGAATGGGATGCCTGGCAAAGTACCGCAGCTCATCTGTACGCTCGACACCATTGCTGCTTGATCGCTGGTACGCCGCCGAGAGCACAATCACCCGTTCTAGTTCCCGCAAATCGAGATTTGCCTGCAAGAATGCTGTTGTAAGTGTTTCCAGCAAGTGCGGAGCTACGGGAGGATTTGCAGAACTGATATCATCGAGCGGCTCAATGATGCCAGCCCCGCAAAACCGCGCCCACATGCGATTGACCGCATTGCGCGCCAAATAGGGATTTTGGCGAGCGGCTATCCAATCAGCAAACAAACGTCGCCCCGTCAGGTGATCATGCTGCTCCGGCAGAACAGCTGCTTCTCCATCGAGAAACCTTGCGACGACCGTCTCGCTTTGATCGACGACTTGGATTTCGAGTCGCGCCAGTTGGTCAGCAGAGACAGGGAGCGGGCGAGTGAAAAAAGCAGCCTGCTCCCAAAACTGCTGTTGACTCCAATCGGCAAAAGGGTGGTCATGGCACTGGGCACAATCGAGATTGAGCCCAAGAAACGCTCTTGTCGCATTGCTTGCCAGCGTCTCGGGCTTTGATTCACTGACCGCTTCGAAAATCGTGCTGGCCACTTCCTCCGTCGACCGACGATCCTCAAAAATCGCTCGGTTAGCGGGTAGGGTCAATATTCGATAGACCATGGTGTCGTAGCCGGCACCCTGACGCAGTTGATCAACAAACCAAGCCTCAAAATGCTGCGCTAGTTGCGCTGACCCCGGACCAGTGGTCTGCGGCAACCACACCGTTCTCAAAAAGTTTGCAAGCTGCCGATCATGATCTGGACTCATCAGCAGCCGGTCGACGAGTTGTTCGCGTTTGCGCGGATGCGAGTCTTGTAAGAAATCCCGTGTCTCAGCAACCGTCGGGACGCGGCCAAGGAGATCCAGAGAAACGCGCCGGATGAAGATCTCATCGCTGCACCGGGGTGCCGGTGTGATCGACAGGTCTTGCCATAATTGGCTAAGGTGGCGGTCAATCTCGTCGACGGCGTGTTGTGACGGTAGAGGTTCCATTGCTGCAGCCGAACGGTACTGCAACAGCAAGCCAAACGACGTTACCAGAATCACAGCCAGCAACTGCGAGTTCCGGAAAAAGGTGAAGTTGCGACGGCTCACTCAACATCTCCTGCATCGACCAGTTCGCCACCATCGCGGCTGCCCAGCGCCTTGTAAATGGGCAAGGCAATCGTCTCGCTGATCATACGAGCCGAGCCATCACAAAACACAAAATGGCAACCTCCCGGATGGGCACTGCGAAAGCCAAAGGCACCTTGCTTATACCAATCGGCAAGGTTGGGATTGGAGTGCGACGAACGATGAGTATTTACGGGAGTGTTGGTCGACAGGTGCGAGCGCGGATAGTGGCCGGCGCCCCATACGTTCTGGCCCGTATTCGGCTTCCCAGCCAGGGCCTCATTGGTATCGGAGTGAGTCATTCCCTGCAACGTATAATGTGCTTCCCCCGCTAGAAATGTCAGCGAAGTGCCGTCCGTGATCTCCCGCAGCCGAACCGGACCTTGCTTGGCATTCACGATGGCGCCGTCGTGCGTTCCCCCTGAACCGCCGGTCAGATTGCCGCCATTGCCATACGAATTGTTTCCTCCGCTCCATGCATAACTCGACGAACCACTGTGCGGTGGCGCTTCGGGTATCGGCATACCAGGATCAACGTAAACGGCGGGGCGAGTTTCCGGAACTCGTCGATTCGACCAAATCCGTTTCATCCCGGTAGGGCAGCATCGGATTGTAGTGTTCAAAGAGTTCGGTTTCATCGATAAAAGGAAGCAGCGCCGTCCATCCACTATAGAACATGTGGTAGCGGGGATCACAACTTCCGCCGGGAGACTCTTTATCATGAAACGTGCCGTAAGGCAGGTGCCCACGGGCATTCTCGAACGCCATGACGGCTGTTCCGATCCTGCGGAGATTATCCAATGACTTCGCCCCCTGCGCTGCTTGCCGTGCTTGCAACACGAGCGGAAACAGCAACGACAGACTCGTTGCCCCAATCGCGATCACGACGACCAGGTCTAGGCGTGTGAATATTGGCGAGAACGATGGCGAGGGACGTTTGAAACAGCGCAGAAGCAGCATGCGGGGTCCATTCTTCTAGAGGGATCGAATGACGTGTTGAAACGCCGAGATCAATTTGCGATTCAGACAGCCGGTGAGGCTCAGTAGTCGCCGATGACTTCACCGCCGGATCGGCTCCCCAGCGCCAAGAAGGTACGAAAGTCGAT
>CALELC010000212.1 GCA_937904535.1 uncultured Planctomycetaceae bacterium | reverse complement strand
TCGCCACGGATCGCACCGACCACCAAACCGACAACGATGGACTCGTCAACATAGGGCTGAACCAGTGAGTCGATCGGGGCCGCCCAATGCGGCTCCTGGGCGGATGAGATGCCAGCAAACATGAGGTGCAACGCGGTCCAACCGATAAGGCACCAGCGAAGGATCATCATTTCCGTTTAGCTCCATGATGTCCACGAAAGTTGACGCTACTGGGGGCAACAACCCAGTGATGCGTCAGCATATCAAGTTGCTCTCCGGCCGCCAAAAGGAAAGCTTGGCGGCCGGATTTGAGGCGTCTCGTCTGAGCGATCCGCAGAAAGCGTCCAGGACGATCCGAGACCTACACCTCCTGTAACTCCCGTCCTGCCAACCCGATGGCTGCATCCCGGAAAACATGAATCTGGCCGGTCGTCAAATCGTACATCGAGCCCACCACTGCGAGTCGTCCCTCGGCGATTGCTTGGCGGATTGCAGGACTTCGATCCACGATGGCGTGCACGGTGCGTTGGACGTTCCGCGCCGCCACTTCGTCAACGACCAACTCCCGCTGATCGCCAGCGGAATGCTTCAGCTTGCGGCACACGTCATCATCGATCGACGCCTCGAGCTCGTTCAGAATGCCGTCGAGATGTTGGCAGTTTGCCGCCTGTGGAATGCTCTTGCCTTCTCCCAGAATGTTGACCGCCGATGTTACGGCACCGCAGCGTGTGTGCCCCACAACGAGCACCAGCTTTACTCCGGCGACGGCTACCCCGTACTCGATGCTGCCAAGAGACTTGGAACCGATGACATTCCCGGCGACGCGCACGCTGAAAATGTCGCCCAGTCCAAGATCAAAGATCAGTTCGGCGGGCGTGCGAGAATCGATGCAGCTGAGCACCACTGCGAGCGGACTCTGCCCGTTGGCGGTTGCATGCAGTTGTCGGCCGAGATCACGCGTGAGCCGATTGCCGGTGCGGAAACGCTCGTTTCCATCTTCAAGGATTTGCAGCACCTGCTGCGGCGTTACGGTGCCTTGCAACTCACGAGTCGAGTAGTCCGCGAACTGCATGACATCCTGCAGTTGGTGTGGATGGCGGAAGCCACGCAAGCTCACGCGGATGTCATGTGCAGGCGCGATCTCGTTCTTAAAATCACATAGTAAGGCCGTGATATCCGGATCGATGTAGTCAGTTTGACTGGCATCGATCAGCACGTTGGAGCCGCGAGGTACATCACGCAAAATCTTATCCAGCGCGGCCCGGTTGAGGAAGCTCACCTGGTTGGCCAACTCGATACGCAGCACTTCACCGCCGAGATGTGTCTCGACCACTCGGCGAATCGGACGTCGCAGATTGCTATTGAGAATAAACAAGATGCTCACTGCCAAGCCGATCAGGATTCCGATCAACAGGTCGGTGAACACGATGGCGACCAGCGTGATGATGAACGGCAGGAATTGATGCCGACCAGCGTTCCACATCTGCGCAAAGAGTGCCGGACTTGCCAGCTTATAACCCGTGACGATCAGAATCGCTGCAAGCGCCGACAGCGGAATCATGTTGAGATACGCTGGCAGAAACACCACGCATACCAGCAACAGCACGCCATGAAAAATCGCTGATAAGCGGGTTTGAGCGCCTGCATTAACGTTGACCGAACTGCGAACAATTACCGACGTCAGCGGGATGCCGCCGATCATCCCGGCAGCCAAATTACCTGCCCCCTGGGCGACCAGTTCCCGGCTAGGCGGTGAGTGGCGTTGCTTGGGGTCAATCTTATCGACAGCCTCCAGGTTGAGCAGCGTTTCCAGCGAAGCCACCACCGCAATTGTCACTGCCGCAACATACACGGCGGGATTTGTCCACTGCGAGAAATCCGGCAGCTGAAGAAATGCAAGAAACTCTCGCGCACTGCCGGCAATGGGCACACTCACCAGGTGCGAATTATCGATGATCCATGTCGACTCCATTCTTCTCAGCACCCAAGCAACAGCCACCCCCAACAGGACAACCACCAGCGGTCCTGGGATTACCGATCGTTTCAGCGGTTTGATCTTATCCCAGGCAACGAGCAGTGCGATCGACAGCACCCCGACAAGCACGGCGCCCGGATGAATTTCGCCCGAGAACACGGCCCCGAGTTCTGAAAAAGTGTTGTGGTTATCCGGCTGCTTAAACGACATTTCACCACCGGGATCGGTGTCGTGGCCGAGTAGGTGCGGGATCTGTTTGAGGATTAGGATCACTCCGATTGCAGCCAGTAGTCCGCGGATGACACTCGAGGGGAAGAAAGCGGACAGCGCGCCCGCCTTGGCGAGTCCGAGTCCGATTTGCATGATGCCGGCGATGACGACGGCCAAAAGAAACGCATCGAGCGATCCAAGGGTGGCAATCTGCGTTGCAACGATGGCGGTTAGGCCTGCTGCCGGACCGCTGACACTGGTGTGCGAGCCACTGATGGCTCCGACGACGATCCCGCCGACGATCCCGGCCAGGAGACCGGCAAATGGAGGGGCGCCGGAGGCCAGCGCAATTCCTAAGCACAGTGGCAGCGCCACTAAGAAGACAACGACCCCGGCGATGAGATCACGAGGCACTGTGGAAGATACAGCGGGTGCATTTTGCATTATGGGAGACTGCCATTGAAGTGAAGCCAGTGTGACGATTCCGTTCGACCGCCTTCGCTCATGCCACACGACATCCGCCTAGGGAGTTCGCGCTACATCACCGCGGGCAAATCTAACGATCAATGGTGGACCAACTGCACAACGACACGACGTCAATGAACTGCCGCTGCGATCAATCGCAAAAAGCGCAGGGAACATCGATTGAGACACATCGAGAAGCAGTTTGAATGCAAGATAGGGGCTCCGACTGGCGACGAATCGACCTCGCGGCCGGTACGACGACTGAAGCAATCGACCCGGTTCTACGTGGACCGATGTCGAGCGGATAGAGCGACCAAGATCTCGCGAATTTGCGGCGTCTAAGATCAGAAGACGTCCGCAGCGACGCTCAGCATGTCAGCGGCGCAAGCAAGCCATTCGCGAGTCGGTGCCCCTCTGGCTGCTGCATCCACATTCGCTGACAGCGTTCAGATGATCGGCGGCAAACTGCGGCCGAAGGGTGCGGGAGAGTGTCAAAGCAACGGTGAAGGACCGTGCTCCGGAACGCCGTCCGCTTTTGACGACAAACCGGTTTGAGCTCTTCATGCTCTTCCGCAATCGTGTTGCTTTGCAACGCCGCGGAGATGAGCGAGACCGGAAGCACTAAGGCCGATCCCAAAATGACGACCTGCAAGAACGCCAGCACCATGGCGAATCGACTGCGTCGGGGCATTACTGCCTGACAGCGCGATGTGGCCATGTTGAGGTTCCTGAGATGGATTGGTCGAACTTTGACGCATTAGCAGATTACGGGCCTAACGTCCGATTTGTCAACCCATTTTGCTGCTCCTCCAGGCTGCGAGCACCGGTACGAGACCGGATTGCAGCAGCGTTCGGATGCAATACTATTCGCCAATGAGCGGAAAAACCGAATGTCAGCTTGGGCAGATCTGCGACACTCAGAAAATACGATCGGCAACCTTTCAATCAGAGTTGCGGCTGAGTTCGCAGAACTCGGGCAATATCGGACCAACGTTCAAAGGTGTAAAAACCTTCACCCTGTGAGCGTAGTAAATGTGCCAGTGAACTCCGGGCGAATCGCAACTCAGGTGGCACCAGCAGCGCCGGTTGGAGGTCGACTGGGCCATCGCCCGCGTAGGCCACCCGCTTTCCCTCTGCCAACGCCGCCTTCACGACAGCCGACTTATCGATGCCGGTCTCGCGAGAGAAATAAGGCGAATTGGTCGGTAACTCCATCACCAAGCGCCCCTCGATGATGCTGCCGGGGCTAGCATAAACTGGGACATCCACGTGATGCTGCCGGAGCAACTGCTGGATATACCAGCCGCAGCCCGCCGAAACGATCTCGACCTCCCAGCCCGCGGCCTGCAGCGCCGTGATCTCCGCCGACAGATTGGGCTCAATCCCAGCCTGCTGAATCAACTCCAGCAGCTTCGGTTCGCCCGCCGGAACCGCTTGGAAGATATTGCGTAACGCTTCAAAGTGGGTGACTCGTCCCGCTTCATATTCCGCCCAGTAATCAGGCGTGTCGTCCGTAAACAGCTGTTCTGTCACCAAGTGATAGAAATCGCGCGCGGTGACGGTGCCATCGAAGTCGGAGATCAGCAGCGACTTCTCGGCACTGGGCGGAGTCATAAGATTTCCTGGGTGACGTCGGTTGCCAGCCTAGTGGCCGGGCCAGCGAATGCAGTCAACGAGATCTAAGGGGTCAGGAACACGTGCATCGTACGGCAGCCGTGCGCGCCGATGACCAGTGACTGCTCAATATCGGCAGTCTTACTCGGCCCACAAATGAAGACCCCGAAGTCAGAGCCGGATTGGCTGCCAAAGCCCGCGGCACGCAGGCGTTGATAGGCATCGTGCATCTGTGTGACCATGGCCGTCCGCGAGATCACGACCGCCAAATGTTGAGTGATGAACAGCATCGTGCGTTCGATGAGATTCGTTGGATGTACCCAAACAGCCCCGTTTTCGGCGACTCCGAACTCGCCGGGAACAATTGCCCAATCGAGTGTCGCCAATGCATGAGGATCATCGACTTGCGAACAATGAAAGTTCCCTTCGACGGCTGCGGGGATCAGCGACGCAATGTGCCTGGCAGAGTTGAACTCCGGCAGCGTCCCCAAAATTTCACGGACTTGTCCAAGGTGTTCAACCTCATGCACGGCACCGCCGATGAGCGTCAAGATTTCGGTGAACTTCGCAACGGGATCGTCGTACCGAACGAGTCGTGAAGGATCGATCGGCTCGACTTCGGATGCCTCAATGGGGATGCTGCGAAGACGGTCGAGGATCCGTTGGCGACTGCTGCTGTGCGCGATCATGCTGCGAAGACTGGTTTTTAATTTCGGTGGTTTTTGTTGTATCCGCTGGCGTTCACCTGCGCGTGATTGCCGCTGTCTTTGCGACTGCGAGCGTACCACTGAGTGAAACTCTCCTCAGGCGGCGCCGGCAATTCGCGGTCGCGACTCCACAGATTGAAGCGGTTGACGAACACGAACCGTGGGAGCGTCTGCATCGCCGCGCGGGCGATACGACCGGCTGCGCGATAGAGCCGCGGGTGGCGAAACAGCAGCGAAGCGGCTTTCATCGGCAATGTCTTGTCGATTGACAACAGTCCCCGTTTGCCAAACTCTTTTCGCCAGGCCAGCAACTGATGGTGCAACGGAATCTTGACGGGACACACGTCGGTACAGGAGCCGCACAGACTGCAAGCGTACGGCAAGCTCTTATGACGGACGCTATCGTTGGACGGATTGAGCACCGAACCGATCGGGCCAGGCACCGTCGCGCCATAGCTGTGGCCACCGCTGCGGCGGAACACCGGGCAGGTATTCATGCAGGCGCCACAACGAATGCAGCCAAGGGCCGGGCGAAAGGTTTCGCTTTGCCGCAATTCAGTGCGGCCATTGTCCACGATGATGATGTGCAGTTCACTGGCGGCGTCACGCGGGCCGTGAAAATGAGACGTGTAGGTCGTTATCGGTTGCCCGGTTGCGGACCGCGCCAGCAGTCGTGTGAAGACGCTGAGGTCCTCTAACCGTGGAATGATCTTTTCCAGGCCCATCGAAGCGATATGCACGGGCGGCAGTGCCGTGCCCAGGTCCGCATTCCCCTCATTGGTGCAAACCACGATGCCGCCGGTTTCGGCGATGGCAAAGTTGACGCCGGTAAGCCCCGCTTCGGCGCGAAGAAACTTATTCCGCAGGTGTTGGCGAGCGGCTTCGGCCAGGTACTGTGGGTCGCTTGCGCCTTCCTCGGTACCGAGATGCTTGTGGAACGTCTCGCCAACTTCCTCTTTTTTGATGTGGATCGCTGGCAACACAATGTGGCTTGGCGGTTCGCCACGCAGTTGCACGATTCGTTCACCGAGGTCCGTATCAACCACCTCGATACCGCGTTCCTCCAAAAATCCGTTGAGGTGGCATTCCTCGGTCAGCATCGACTTGCTCTTCACAAGCCGTCGGACGTCGTGGCGGTGCAGGATCTCATAGACGATCTGATTGTGCTCCGCCGCGTCGCTGGCCCAGTGAACAACGGCGCCTAAGCGCTGAGCATTCTGCTCGAACTGTTCGAGCAATTCCGCTGACCGGGCAATCGCCGAAGTTTTGATCTTCGACGCCATTTGCCGGAGGTATTCCCACTCGGGAATCGACGAAGCCTGGACGTCCCGCTTGTGGCGAACAAACCATAATGCACCGTCGTGCCAGCGAGATCGCTGGACATTGGTGACGAAATCGCGCGCCATCGCCGGATGGCCGAGCGCGGATGGTGCGGCCGAATTGACGTGTCCGGCACGATCCTCCGCAGCTGGAGGCGATAGGACGATTGGCAGAGGCGAGTGGGCTGACATGCGGTTGAACTTTCGCCTAGGAATGAGTCAGAGGTGCGGGCTGAGGCAGGGGGCGGCCCATCAGCACCTGAGCCACATGCATCACTTGAATCGGTGTCCCGCTGCGGCGGATCAAGCCTTGCAAATGCATCAGGCACGACATGTCGCCAGCCACAATCACTTCACTGCCAGCGGCGAGATGGTCGGCGATTCGATCGCGTCCCATCGCAACCGAGACATCTGCCTCATTAACCGCGAACGTCCCACCGAAACCACAGCACTCGTCGCTCCGCTGCGGCGTGGCCCAACGGATCCCCTCTACTCCTTGCAGCAATTGCCGCAGTTTGTCAGGGACGTTGCCGCAGCGTGTTTCGCTGCTGGGAGCCAAACGCAACTCGCGAAGCCCGTGGCAACTCTGGTGGATGCTGACCCGATGCGGAAACGAAGTCCCCAGCGAACCAACGCCGAGTACATCGACGAGGTATTCACAGAGTTCGAACGTCGAGCTGCGGACCTTCTCGTATTTGGCGTCGCCCGGTTCGAAAAAATCGGCGTAGTGGTGTCGAACCATGGCCGTGCAAGATCCCGACGGGCACACGACCTGGTCATAGTCTGCAAACAGCTCGACCAGCCGGCGGGCTACGGGAGCGGCTTGATCAGCACAGCCTGTGTTCGCCATCGGTTGGCCGCAACAGGTCTGCCCTTGAGGGTAGACGACGTCCACGCCTTGTCGCTCAAGCAGTTCCAACGTGGCGATCGCGACATCGGGATAGAACTGATCAATGTAGCAAGGGACGAAGAGTGCAACGGACATCAGGCTGGCAGATCCGGACAGAATTCGGGTGCGTAGGGTGCTGGCGACAGCCTTAGTATAGTTCAGTTAGTGAACTTGCGTGTGGGGGCTACCCGTGGAAGCTGCGAATTGCGATCCGTTGCTAGCAATCTGTGCTTCTTTCGCTCCTGAATGGCTTTGGCGTCCACAATCCACTGACGAACCCGCGGAAGCTCGGGAGCAGCGAGACCCGCCGCCAGTTTTTGGCCCAGGGAACTGAGCAGCAAACGCTGCAGATCACGTCGCAGAGTTCCAGCGTTCTCGGCCGCCAGCCCGGCGACCGTGCGACGGTGAGCAGCGAACAGGATCAGCGCCTCATGGGGCGACATCTCGGTAAATCGCTGTGAAAAGCCGATCGCCCGCTGATAGCGACGTAGGCGGCCTACCGTCTGCGACGGCATGCCGAGTTGCTGAACGAGCTCAGCGGGTTCGGCCGCCAGCAGTTGTCCGCAGCTCTGCACACCGGCGCGACGAAGCCGTCGCAGCAGACGCGGGGAAATTGCCCCCAGAGCTGAAAGTGGCAGGGGCTCACCGACCGTCGGCGGAACCGATACGGCTGGCGACGAAGGTGTTTTTTTGGGGCGAGCGGGCGCGACACTTGGCGCGACAGCAACCGGCGCAGCGTCGGAGTTGGGCGGTTCAACCGCACGCCGCGGCGGTCGAGTGGCCTCCGACGGCTCAGGGGCAGCGAGCGGCAGCGGGTCCGCTGCGGCAGGAGCGGGTGCCGTCGGAATTCGCACCACCAGCACCGCTGTGTCCGCTGCTGGCTTGCTGGCCGCCGGCGGTTTGCGCACGCCGAGCCACCGCTGCAATGTCCGTAACATTTGACTGCCTCTTGCGCTACCGTGGACTTTTAGGCTACGGCATTCACGGACTGGTCGCCAGAGCGAAATCCCGCCCGCAGGGAGCTGGGCACCTGTAACCAGTGCAAAGGCACCCGGTGCACGGGCAATGGCCAGAGTCAATCAACCTGCGGACGGGCTAGCTAACTAAGTCAGCCTCGTCATCTCACCCAAGCTGCTCCTACCACCCGGCATCACCACTAGGTCATTTGGCGTTGGCCATCGAAGCCAGCTGAACCGTTGCGCGGGTCTGCTCTTTCTCCAGATAGCCGCGGCCAAACTTGACGTTGACGTGATCCCACGGCAGCTTGTCGAGCAACTGATACGGTTCGTGAACCTGTTGCTGAACATCAATTCCCGCGTCGGCCACTGCGTCCCACCACCGCTGCGGATCGAGATGCTCCGTCCAACCATCCATCCGTGCCCCGCGTTCCCAGGCCAGGCGGATGGCTTTGCCGGTGCGGCGATCACCCCGGCTGAGCACGCCTTCGAGCAGGCTGGTTTCGATGTCGTGACATTTGATGTTCACGCTGCGAATTTGTCGGCGGCTCCACAGGTATTTGTGCGCCCACTGGAAATACTCGCGTTTCTGCATCGCATTCCACTGGTACGGCGTGTGAGCCTTGGGCACAAAATTCGATACGCTGGCAGTGACTTTGGGATAGCGCCCACGGACCTCTTTACCCACCGTGGCAATCTGTTCGGCCAGTTCCACAATTCCATCCAAGTCAACGGGCCGCTCGCCCGGCAGACCGCACATAAAGTACAGCTTGACGCTCTCAAATCCGTTCTGAAATGCGACCCGGCAGCCTTCGATCAAGTCGCTGTTCTTGATCTTTTTGCGAATCTGCTCGCGCATGTCATCGCGGGCAACTTCCGGAGCCAGGGTCATCGACCGCCGCCGATCATTACCCAACAACAGCGGCAGAGTCCGCAATTGCTCATTGACCCGCAGGCTGGGGACGCTGATGTTGACGTCCAGCGGCTTGAACACTTCGTGCAGGCGGTGCATCAGTGGTTCAAAGTGCGGGTAATCGCTGCTGGAGAGTGACAAAATGCTGATTTCGTTGAAACCGGTCTGTCGGTAGCTCTCCAGTGCCGCCTCCACGATCGTCTCGACCTCGCGGACTCGTAGCGGTCGTTTGATCACCGTGCTTTGACAGAACCGGCACAGGTGCGGACAGCCGCGCATGATTTCCAGCGCAATTCGATCGTGCACGCATTCGATGTAGGGAACTACCGGCTTGGTGGGCAGCGGCATCGCTTCGAGGTCGCTGATCACCGCCGGAGCGATCGTTTCGGGAACTTCAGGCCGTGTTCGGTTGAGCGCAATGATTCGGCCGTCGGCGTACTCGGGCTCGTAGAACCGGGGTACGTAAGCGTACGGAAGTTCGGCAGCGATCTCTGCAAGCGCTTCCTCACGCTGCCGCTGACCTGCTGCACCGGCAAGCAATCTGCCATCGCGAGCAAGTGCTTGTTCTTTCTTGGCCAACCAGGCATCACAGATCGCAGGCAGCGCCGGTTCGCCGTCACCGATGATCATCACGTCAAAGTATTCGGCCATCGGTTCGGGGTTTTGGCAGCATGGGCCGCCGGCGACGACCAAGGGATCCGCCATGGTCCGCTGTTTGGCCTCCAGCGGAATCCCTCCCAAGTCGAGCATCGTCAGCACGTTGGGCGAACTGATTTCATACTGCAACGACAGCCCGAGTACATCGAAGTCGGACAGGGCGGTGAAGGTTTCCAGGCTATAGAGCGGCACACCGTGCTTACGCAGCAACGCTTCCATATCGGGCCACGGGGTGAACACCCGCTCGGCGCACCAGTCACTGCGGCGGTTCATCAGCGAGTACAGCACCTGCAAACCGTGATGGCTCATGCCGATCGTGTAGGCATCGGGGAAGCCAATGCAAAGCTTGCCGCGGAGTTGCGAATGATCTTTCACGACCGCATTCCGCTCGCCACCGACATACTGCCCCGGCGTCTGCACATGCGGCCAGATTTTCGCTTCCAGGAGTTGTCGTCGCTCGTGCTGAATCATGAAAAACTTCGTGTCTTAAGAATGGTGACGCGGTCTGGCGGAACGCGGGCTGTCAACGCAGGTTGCCGGGATGACGGGCCTGCGGTAATCCCCTAACTTTACCCGCTGCTTGCGACACCGAACTTGCGGAGCGGACAGCGAGGCTGCTCCAAGTGTGTCGCAGGACTGCGGTCGAAGGCAAGGGAACGGATCGATGAGCGAGTTTGAAACAGTCGGAAAAATCGAGGATTTTCAAGACGGCGTCGGCCGGGCGTTCGCCGTCAACGGACGCATGGTAGCTGTCTTTCGCCGCAATGGGGAGTTCTTTGCCATCGATGACATGTGCCCGCACATGGGAGCATCGCTGGCCGAGGGACACCTCGAGGAAGACACCGTCTCCTGTCCGTGGCACTGTTGGCGCTTTTGCATTCGCGACGGGACGTGGGAAGACAATCCGCGAATCAAAATCGATTCGTTCGCCGTCCGGGTTGAGGGGGACGAGGTGCAGGTGCTCGTCCCCGACAAGCCTGCAAGCGGCGCGTCCCAGGCTTAGCCACTGGGATCGGCGAATTAGCCCATAGCCGGCAATCCGTCGCCATCACCCAGCACCCCGCTGAGATACAACACCGATGACTGCCGCTCCGTCGACATCGGCTGGAGCCACTGGTAGACGCCAGCGAGCACGTCGCGGCGACTCACTTGGCCAGCCAGCTGGCCACCACGCAGCACCGGCAAGCGGCGATAGGGAGTTGAGAAGAAAATCTGGGCGATGCTCAGGAGATCAACGTCCTCAGTAATTGTCTTCGCTTCGGTGTCCATGAATCGGGCGACACTGGTTGCCGACAATTGCTCACGAGCCTCTTCGGAATCGGCAGAAGATGCGCTCGAAACCCTGGCTTGATCGCCCGCGGACGAGTTGCTGGTTGCGCTGGTGAGGATGTCGCGAACGATCGATGACAGCAATCTCGAGTTCCGCAGCACATCTCGGCGGCTGATCTGACCCTGCAGAATGCCATCGCGCACGACCGGCAAACGGCGGTAATGGGTGGTGATGAACAGGTTGGCGATCGTCAGCAGATCGGTGTCGTCGGAGATGATTCGCCCGCGATCCGGGTTCATAAACGCGCTGATCTCTGCGCCCGGTAACTGATCGTATGCTCCTTTGATCAACACGCTCATGCTGTCCTTTTCGGAGAACACACCGAGCAGAATGCCGTCGTCATCAACGACCGGCGCACCCGATACACGGTTTCTCAGCAGTGCACCAATCGCCTCAAACACATTCTCCTGTGGACGCAACCGGAATAGCCGCGTTTGCATAAAGTCAGCGGCCTGAGCGGGTGGACGCTTCAGGTCGTGAAGCGAGGCCGCCGTTTGTACCAGCGCCCGCAGGCAAGATTTCTCCGAAAACACGCCGACGTACTGCCCCTGATCGTCGACGACCGGCATGCCGGAAATATTCTGCTTCACAAGCAACCGGATGGCACTTGCGACATCGGTGTCCGGTGTCACCGTCGTCAACCGCGTCGCCATCACATCGCTGGCGGTTTTCATGGCAGCAGGAGATTTGCTCGTCGTCATGCGTGACTCCGCAGGGCAGGTGGAACACGTCGACCGCCGGCGGCAGCGGCCGATCGGAGACTCGTGGTCGCCGGTCCACGTGTTCCTTCAAGCGGCCAGCAATGCTGGAGTCCTCTTCTTCGGAGCCGGAGCATTCGCAGTGCCAATTTTTGCACGGCTGCAGTGCCCTACCCGCTTTCATCAGCGGAAGTTCCGCCGGCTAGCCGAGGCTAGATTTCGAGCGTTTCGCCCACCGCGAGCACGACCGGTTGAGCCGTGGTTTGGTTGCGGATTTTCTGTGACCAGACATCCATGTTCTGTGCGATCGGAGGCCAGGTTCCATAATGGGCCGGCAACACTCGCTTGGGCTCAATAATTTGGGTCGCAGCTACCGATTCATCGATCCCCATGGTGTAGAGATCGCCGACTGGTAGCACCGCCACGTCGACACCGTGGGCGTAATGCCGCATGTCGCTGAAAAACGCGGTGTCGCAAGCGAAATAGAGCCGCACATCGCCGGTGCGGAGCACGAAACCGAGCGGATTGCCGCCGTAGCTGCCATCAGGAAAACTGCTGCTGTGCAGCGCCGGTGTGGCCAGGAGTTCACCGCATGGCAACTCCGTTCGCCCACCGGTATTCATCGCGATGACGTTCTGAACGCCATGATGCTGCTGAAACCACTGGCCAACTTCAAACGCCGCCACCAGCGTCGCGTTATCACGATTGGCGATCTCCGCCGCATCGTTGATGTGGTCAAAGTGGGCGTGCGATAGCAAGACATGGGACACGGGGCCCAGTTCTTGAGGCGTGATCTTGGCTGCGGGATTATCAGTCAGAAACGGATCGAGCACGATGCGTGATTCGCCTGCCTCGATCAGCCAGCAGCCGTGAGAAAGCCAAGTCAGTTTTACAGCCATCGGAAAATCGTTACTCCCAAGCTTGTCCACGAAGTCGCGCTAGTTCCATCGCATCCTTGTCGCCGCGGCCGGATAGGCAGATTACCAAGTGCTGATCGCTCGACATTTTTTGAGCGAGTTCCAGCGCCTTGGAAACGGCATGGGATGATTCCAAGGCAGCCAGAATCCCTTCGCTGCGAGCGAGTTTGTCGAACGCTGCCAATGCCTCTTCATCACGACACTCGGCGTAGTCGACTCGTCCCGTATCCTTCCAGTAGCTGTGCTCAGGGCCGACGCCAGGGTAATCCAGACCGGCGCTCATCGAATGCACATCGCAGGTTTGTCCGTCTTCGTCCTGCATCACGTAGCTGAAACTGCCATGCAGCACGCCAGGGTTCCCGTAGGTGAGCGACGAGGCGTGATCTCCGGGCTTGCTGCCCCGGCCGCCTGCTTCGACACCAACCAACCGGACTCCGTCGTCTTCGACAAACGGGTAGAACATGCCCGCCGCGTTGCTACCACCGCCTACACACGCCACGACGCAGTCGGGCAGACGGCCAAAGGAATCGACGGCCTGCTGCCGAGTTTCGCGACCGATCACCGACTGGAAGTCGCGGACCATCATCGGGAACGGATGCGGTCCAATCACGCTGCCGATGATGTAGTGTGTGTCTTCCACCGAAGCCATCCAATCACGCATCGCTTCGTTCACGGCGTCACGGAGCGTGCGTGAACCGCTTTCGACCGGTGTGATCGTAGCGCCGAGCAACCGCATGCTGAACACATTCGGCTTCTGTCGGCGGATATCCTCCGCACCCATATACACCGTGCAGGGGAGACCGAAATGGGCGCATGCCGTGGCAGTGGCCACACCGTGCTGACCGGCCCCCGTTTCAGCGATCACCCGTTTTTTGCCCATCCGCAAAGTCAGCAACGCTTGGCCGATGGTGTTGTTGATCTTGTGAGCGCCAGTATGGTTAAGGTCCTCGCGCTTGAGCCAAATCTGGGCGCCACCGACTGCGCTGCTCAGCCGCCGGGCGTGATACAGCGGACTCGGACGACCGACGAAAGTCTTCAGCAGCCCGTCGAGTTCGCGTTGGAACTCCGGGTCACGTTTGGCCTGTTCGTACTGCTCGGAGAGTTGATCCAAGGCGCGGGTGAGCGTCTCAGGAACAAAGCGGCCACCATAGTCACCGAACCGACCACGAGGATCGGGTACCTGGGCAGTGGCGGTCGGTTGAGCGGGTGCGGGCGGCATGGAGGATGCTTCTCGGGGCCAGGAGGGCGAGGGGCGAAATGACAAAGAGCGGCTATTGTCACTGGCAGGGGAAAAGGGGTCAACTTAGGCTTGACGGCTTTCTGATTCGCTCTCCGCTGCATCGCCGCCACACGGCGCACTCTTCATGCCCGAATTGCCCGAAGTCGAAACGATGTGCCGCGGGATCAGCGGTATTGTCGGCAGTCGCATTGTTGCCGCCGAGCGGCCGGAATGTTTCCGGCGGCCGATTCTGTTCACTCCGGCAATCGCTGAGTTTGCTCAGCGGGCTGTTGGACGACACGTCGCCAGCATCGGCCGCCGCGGCAAACGGGTGCTGATTCATCTTGACGATCTTCAGACCATCGTTATTGAGCCGCGGATGACGGGGTTGGTGCTGCTGACCGCCCCCCCCACAACCGAGCACCTCCGGCTGCGGTTGCAACTGAAGGGTGGGCCGGCTGAGGAACTTTTGTTTTGGGATCGTCGCGGTCTGGGTACCGTCCGATTGCTCAGTCCATCCGAGGCGGATCAGGTACTGGGGCTGCACCGCATCGGGGCCGATGCACTGCAAATCACGCTCGCAGGGCTTCGCGAACAACTCGGCGGCAGTCGTCGGCCAATCAAGGTGGCGCTGCTCGACCAAAAACGGATCGCCGGAGTCGGCAACTTGTATGCAGCCGAAATCCTGCACGTCGCGGGTGTGGACCCACGTACCCGTTGCGACGCACTGACGGGACCTCAGTGGGCGCGAATTCACAAAGCGATTTCGATCGTATTGCTCGAAGCGATCGACCACGAAGGCTCCACACTCTCCGATGGCACCTATCGCAACGCACTCAATCAAAACGGCGGCTATCAAAACCTGCACCGCGTGTACGATCGCGCCGACGAACTCTGTCGTCGCTGTGGCGAAGGACAGATTCAACGCATCGTCCAAGCGCAGCGGAGCACGTTCTTCTGCGCGGTGTGCCAGCGGCGGAAGGGACTCCACCCGACCGTCGACATTTAGCAGGCCCGGTGATGGTGGGAATGGCCGTGCACCGCACAGCCGCTCCTTGTCGCCCACTGCTCCATCGAGCAGAGCTTGGCTCCTCGTTCGATCGCGGAGCGTCAATCGCGGAGCGAGCGACCACCTGGTGCTCTACAAACTTTGCGGTTGGCGACCGCAACGCGCCGTCAAATGCTCAAGTCCTGCCCAGGCGATTTGGTTCATTTGCTGTTCGGTGCAGCGCCAGGCCCAATTGTTATCGGCTACCCCAGGCATGTTCATCCGCGCCTCGCTGCCGAGGTTCAGGACGTCCTGCAACGGAGCGATGGCCACCGCAGCACGGCTGTTCCAAGCCATTTCGATCAGCGTCCAGGCGACTTCCGACTCGTCGCGGGGCTCGCAGCCGATGTAATCCCAGAGGAACTTGCGACTCTTGGACGATTGATTTTGGTACCAACCGCGCGACGTATCGTTGTCATGCGTTCCGGTATAGGCGATCACATTCTCAGTCGTGTTGTGCGGCAGAAATGCGTTCGTTTCATCATCATCAAACGCGAAGTGCAGGACGCTCATCCGTGGGAAACGGAAGTCGGCGAGCAACTGCCGCACATCATCGGTGATCGTCCCCAGATCTTCGGCGACAAACGGTAATCCGCCCAATTGCTGACGTAGCTCGGTAAAGAAGTCGGCGCCGGGGCCCTTCACCCATTCGCCGGTCTCCGCGGTCGGCGCTCCGGCGGGGACATGCCAGGCCGCGCAGAAGCCGCGGAAATGATCGAGCCGGACGACGTCGTGATGCCCCAGCAGCGAACGGAGGCGGTCAATCCACCACGCGTAACCGGTGCGTTTCAATTCTGCCCAGTCGTAAACCGGATTGCCCCAAAGCTGGCCAGTCTCACTGAAGTAGTCAGGCGGCACACAGGCAACGAACTGCGGCCGGCGGTATTCGTCCAGGAGGAACAGCGCCGGATGCGACCACACATCGGACGAATCGGCGGATACAAAGATCGGCAGGTCGCCAAACAGACGCACACCCCGCCGGGCCGCGTGCTGTCGCAACCGACTGAGCTGACGAAATGCCAGGAACTGCTCCCATCTCACCCGCTGGATCGCGTCAGCCGACTCAAGACGAGCCGCTTCCAGTGCCGCCGGATCACGCTTCAGGTACTGCAGCGGCCAATCGACGTAGCTCACGCCGTTAAAGCGTTCCTTCAGAACCATGAACAGGGCAAAGTCATCCAGCCAGCGGGCCTGAGCTTTACAAAACGCGTTCAAACTCGCCGTCAGCGAAGAGAACTCGCCGCCGCGAAACCGCGCCCATGCTTGATCGAGTAGTCGCCGTTTGTACGAAATCACGGCGCTGTAGTCGACGCGGTCAGCTGGAAACCCGCCGCTGCGGCAATCGTCCGGTTCGAGCAGACCGTCATCGATCAATCCATCAGGACTGATCAGCAGGGGATTGCAGGCAAAGGTCGACAGCGGTGTGTAGGGCGAGTTGCCGGCATTGGAGGGGCCGATCGGCAGGATCTGCCACCAGGTCTGCCCGGCATCGGAGAGCAGGTCGATCCAACGATGCGCTTCCGGGCCAAAATCACCGATCCCGTACGG
>CALELC010000211.1 GCA_937904535.1 uncultured Planctomycetaceae bacterium | reverse complement strand
TGCGTCGACGAGGGCTCGCAAATCGTCTGGCGTCCCGTAGGCCCGCGAGGGAGCGAACATGGCGGCGGGATCGTAGCCCCAATTCCAGCGACCTGGAAAATCGTCGACCGGCATCAACTCGACCGCTGTGACGCCCAAATCGCGGAGATAGGGCAACTTTTCGATAGCGCTGCGGAAGGTGCCTGCGGGTGTGAACGTCCCAACATGTAGCTCGTAGAACACGCACTGGCGCAGTGGCACGCCGGTCCAGGACTCATCGCCCCAGCGGTACAGGTTAGGATCGACGACTTCCGAAGGGCCATGGATCCCTTCGGGCTGATAGCGCGATGCCGGGTCCGGCAGCGGTGAACTCGCATCAGCGCGGAACCGGTACCGGGCTCCAGCGCCTAAGCCCGGCACGAAACATTCGAAGTACTCGTCGACCGGTTGCATCGCCAAGGGCGCCCCGCCCTTTTCGAGCATCAGTTCGACCTGTTTCACTTGCGGTGCCCAGAGACGAAATAGGACACCCTCCGGTTGTACCAGTGCTCCCAGTGCGCGGTGAGCGCGTGCCGTATGAATCTCAATCATGCTTGTGTGTTGTGTTGCGGTGTTGGTCGTGGTGTCTGCATAACCCGATCACCGGGGCAACCACGGTGGCGTCGACACAGCAATTCACACGCCAATTGTCAGCCGCTCATCGGCTCCTACTGACGCGTTATAAAATGCTGTCACTCGGCCGGGCGCCGGACCAGCAGCGCCGTGCCACTACGGTATGATCACCAGCTCATGTTTGATCGCCACGCAACCACCTCTGGAGCTTTCACTCCCATGAATTGTGCACTTCCCCTCGCCAGCGCTCTGGCGATCAGTTACGCCCTGCTTGCCAACCATGTGCAGGCCCAGCAGTTTCGCGCGTACTTCGGTACCTACACGACCGGCGAAAGTATCAGCGAAGGGATTTACAGCAGCGTGTTCGACGCAGCGACCGGCCAACTGAGTGAACCGCAACTGGCGATCGCATCCGTGAATCCGTCCTTTATGGCGATTCATCCGTCGGGCCAGTTTCTCTTCGCCGTCAACGAGGTGCACGAAGGCAGCGGGCGCGGGCAGGGCTATGTGTCGGCATTTCACATCAACGCCGACGGACAACTGTCATCGATCAACCGTCAGCCGTCCCATGGAGGCACGCCGTGTCATTGCAGCATTGATGCTACCGGACGATTCTTGCTGATCGCCAACTACACCGGGGGGACCATTGCGGTTTATCCGATCGCAGCTGATGGTTCGCTCGGGGAAGCGACCAGCGTGGTAGAACACCAAGGCAGCAGCATCGATCCCCAGCGTCAACGCCAGCCGCACGCGCACTCGATTCAGCTGAGCAGTGATAATCGCTTCGCCTACGCGGCAGATTTGGGGCTCGACCAAATTCGCATTTATCAGTTCGATGCCCAAGCGGGCACGCTCGCGCCTGCCTCACCAGCCTTCGTCGCGATTACACCGGGCGGAGGTCCTCGGCACTTCGCGCAGCATCCCTCAGGACGCTTTGCCTACACGAATCACGAATTGACCGCGATGGTCACGGCGCTGAGCCGGGATGCCGACACGGGGGCACTGACGCCGCTGCAAAGTTTGTCGACGCTGCCAGCGGACTTCGACGGACGCAAAAGTACTGCCGAGTGCATTGTCGATCCTTCGGGCCATTTCTTGTTTGTCAGCAACCGCGGGCATGACAGCATCGCCAGCTATGCGATCGATCCCTCAAGCGGTCAACTGACGCCGTTGGCGATCACCCCTACTTTGGGACAGGAGCCGCGAAACTTCACCATCGATCCTACGGGACGCTGGTTGCTGGCGGCCAATCAGAACTCCGACAGCGTGGTCGTGTTTGCGCTGGATCCCGCCACCGGAGCGCTGACACCCACGGACCAAGCGATTGCAGTTGGACGGCCGGTCTGCATCCGGCTGCTGCCGCTGGCACCTGCGGAGTGATCAACCAAGCGGCTGTTTGGATCGCCGCTGCGGCAATAGCAGCGGCGGTCGGTTGCGGCGGGCGCGAATCCAATTGGCAGCGGTGAGAATCGGGCGACGGCGGATCATCCAGCGTTCCCACCGCCGTTTGCCGGGAAAATCCAAGAGCATGATTCCCGCGAACATGGTCAGCAGGCCCTGGCCGGGCAGTACCAACATCGACACTCCGGCCAGTAGCAGGATCACGCCCAACGCATTTTTCGACAGCACGATCAACAGATGGACTGCCGGATGGCGTGTCGGCCAGTCGCGTACCGGCCGACGGACAAAGTAGTCGGCCGGAATCCGCGCGATCATTATCGGGATGGCGATCAGCGTGGCGAAAAATGTGAACACGCTGAGCAGCGTCAGCGACCAGACCAGCGCTTCGTGCTGGTCGATCCAACTCATCACCGCTTGGGCCTCATCCATGGCGACAGGACCTTCGGGTTATTTGGCCGCCAGATGCTCGTTGAACCATGCCACCATCTCCTTGACGGCACGGGCCAGATCCTCACCGGCGAATCCATGGCCAGCGCCTTCAAACACGACCAGTTTTGATTCCACCTTCTGCTCCTTCAATGCCGCTTCGATTCGCTCACTGTGCAGAATCGGGACCAAGTCATCGCGGTCGCCAGCTAGCAAGAGCGTCGGAGCGTCGTCGCTGCTGACGTGAACCAGTGGGGAGTGTTGTTCAGCCGCTTTTAAATCGAGTTCCAATGCCGGAAAACGTCGGTAGGCCGGCAGCGCTTCCGGTGAGTCCCAGACCATGATCTGCAGATCCGTTGGCGCTACCCAGGCAGCAACCGCTTGCACTCGATTGCTGGCACGCAGCACGGGATCGGTTGCTTGTGCGTCCCCTTCGTCAGAGGCCGTACCGAGCATCAGCGACAAATGGCCTCCAGCGCTCATTCCGAACACACCGATGCGATCCGGATCGATGGCGAACCGCTCAGCATGGGTGCGGATGAAACGCACGCTGCGGCGGACATCCTCGACAGCTTCAGGAATCGAAAACTTAGGGCTGCTGCCATGTCGTACAGCAAACACCGTGAACCCTTCATCGGTCAGCGGGCGAAACATCTGTTGTAGCTGTTCGGGCGGTGACCAATTCGAATACCAGCCGCCGCTGACCATAAACAGCACTGCTGCTCCATTGGCATCTTGTTGGGGCGTGAACACGTCAAAGGTCATTGCTAGACCAAACTTGTGCCCGTAGACGACATCCGGGGTGATCGTCACTTCGGCCGCGGTGCCGGTGGACGCAGGAAGCCAACTCACCGGCAGGAGCAACAGAGGCAGCAGCCAAGCCGACGCGCGGCGCGGAATCATAAGCGAGGTCATCATGGATTGCGTTGTCCTTTGAAACAACTGGAAAAGATCGCTGAGAGGCATCAATGCCGAGTTAGCAGCTTAGAGTTCCACAAAACGGCCCGCAACAATGGCAGATAAACTGCCGGTTCATGGGTTCTGGTTGTCGATCCTCAAACCGCTTGCCCACAGCGGCCATGGCGTGCATTAGACTCGGCAACTGCAACTGGTTGATTGTCCCACCCGCCGGAGACTCTGCTCCATGACCGAACCGCTGTCCAATTCCTGTAGCCGTCGTCAACTGCTCAAGGCCGGATTAACGGGCGCTTCCGCGCTAACACTCGGAAACTTAACGACTGACTCAACCGCAGCCGCCGCGGAACCGGCCGAGACTCCGCCGACACCCGCCCGACAACCGACGCTGATCGCCGAAGAGAACGCTCGCCCTGGTTCGCTCGACTGGCAACTGACTCGCGTGCGACTGGACCAAACAGCAGGATTCCGGGCTTCGGATATCGAGGGATACTGCTCGCGTCAGAGCGTCAAAGCCGGCGAAACCCTCGAGATCATGGTGTCAACCAAGGAACGGGTGCCGTTCACGATCGAGATCTTTCGCACCGGATATTACAACGGGGCCGGAGCGCGGTTGATGGCCACCCTCGGACCATTTCCGGGCGAACCGCAGCCGACCCCGACCGCGGGTGAGAAAAATCTGCACGAGTGCCGCTGGAAACCGTCGACTTCGATCGTGATTCCCGCTGACTGGCCGAGCGGTGTGTATCTTGGTCGGCTCACGACGGAACGCGACAGCACGGGCTATGGCTATTGGCAAAGTTATGTCGTCTTCATTGTCAAAGATGATCGGCCAGCAGATATCTTATTTCAATGTTCCGACAATACGTGGCAAGCTTATAACCGCTGGCCCAATAACTATTCGCTCTACACACATCCCGACGGCGTCCAAGGGCCATGGGCGGACGTGAGTTTCGACCGGCCGTACGCCAAATACGCGCAGATTTACGAAAACCCGCAGTCGATCGGCTCGGGCGAGTGGTTGTGCTTCGAGTTTCCGTTTGCGTATTGGTTGGAATCGAAAGGTTATGACGTCACCTATTGTTCCAATAGCGATTTAGTCACGCCGGAGCGTGCCCAATCGTGCAAGGCGTTCCTGAGCGTTGGGCACGATGAGTATTGGGATATTCGCCAATACGAGAGCGTCGTGGCGCTCCGCGATGCTGGGGTGAATCTCTTGTTTTTCAGTGGTAACTCGGTCTGCTGGGTTACCCCGATGCGTCCGGGGTTTGACGGCCGGCCCAACCGGATCCTGTTTCGTGGCGGTCCCTACGGGGGCGACTACCGCTACGCCCAGGAGCGCGAACAAAACTTTGGCCCCTACCCGCATCGCGGCCCGGATGAGGGCTATCTGATGGGCGCTCGAAACATCCGTCCCGTCAACGGGGGCGGTGACTGGGTCTGCACCCAGCCCGACCACTGGATTTTTGAAGGTAGCGGAATGAAGCAAGGGGACCGTATCCCGGGACTGATCGGCTGGGAGTACCACGGTGATCCGCCTCAGGACATTCCCGGTCTGGAAGTCGTTGCAGCGGGGACCGCGTTGCAAGGGGGCACCAACCCATCGCACTGGTCCGCTACGATTTATCCGGGGCCGAAGGGCAATTTCGTGTTCAACGCTTCGACGATCTTTTGGTGTCAGGGGCTCTCCAGCCCGCCGGGGCACATGCTGCCATGGTCGCACTGGTCTCGACCGCATGGTCCGGATGCACGCGTGCAAAAGATCACGCAAAACGTGATCGACCGAGCGATCGGTTAACGCCGCGGCAATTGGTCGCTCGGTTGCTTCGGCCGCCAATGCCAACTAGGCTCAGTATCCGAGCGGAGTGGTATTCTGCTCGGGTATTGTGACCGTTCTATGTCGGCCTTCTGCCCGCCGCGCCGATGATGAGTTTTCGACGATTCGAATCGCGTCTGATCCGCTGCGCCGTCACGGCGTTGGCGCTGTTCGCGTTCGTGGTCGCGGCGTTTCCGGTACCTCTACCAGTCGCACCGGTCGCGTCATCGGCAGCCGGCGATGACGAACCCTATCCATGCCAAGGAGGGCGTTGTGGGTGTCAGTCGGCAAAGCAGTGCTGGACAGCGTGCTGTTGTCGCAAACCGAGCGAACGCAAACGTTGGGCGGAGGAACATCGGGTCCGACCGCCGGCGTACGCAATCCTGCATGACAGCGATGGTCCGGCTCCCAGGAGCCGGACGGCTACCTCGGGCAGCCGTAGTTGCTGCGCTGCATCCGCTGTGAGCGAACCGGCAGAGGCTCCGTCAGCGGCACGCAGCTGCTGCACGCCGAGCGGCGCAATCAAGGTGAACGTGGCGTCGGAAACGACACGCGAGATCGACTATGTACTGTCGATCCGAGCGATGGAGTGTCGCGGTCTGGGGCATGACCTCAGTTCGATCGCCTGGTTTTACTGGGTACCCGTCGTTCCGCCCGTGCGGGAACTCGACTTTGAAACCCTCGTCTTTCTGCCACACGACGATTGGGCAGACTCTTCCTCACTTGACCTGGATACGCCGCCGCCTCGGTGCGGTTGATCGGCAACGGACCGTGATGGCGATCACGGTCGCCTCCTAAGACTAGATGGCCAGTCTGCCACGCACGCCGGCTCGAGGTGTTCCTCTAGGGAGCATTTTGGACGACGCGTGGCCGCGTCGCTGCTTGGTGTCCTGAGCGTACCTCAGGTCGTTCAGCGACCTGGTACGCCCCCTTCCGATCAACCTTCACAGAGTTTTCATTCATGTCCCCTTTCAGCTATCGAGGGCGGCAGCATGCTTGCCGTCGCTCGGCGATCGATCGCAGCGCCGATCGGCTCCAGCAGAATGGTGTTGTCCAGCGCCAGCGACATCGTTACTCCCGGCGCCAGCGACATCGTGACACCCAGTGGCGAAGCCGGCGGCAAGTGGACGGTTTCACGCTCGTCGAGCTCCTGGTCGTAATCGCCATTATCGGGGTGCTCGTCGGTCTGCTACTGCCTGCAGTCCAGGCGGCCCGCGAGGCGGCTCGGCGGATGCAGTGTGGTA
>CALELC010000210.1 GCA_937904535.1 uncultured Planctomycetaceae bacterium | reverse complement strand
AAGCCAATTGTCGTTGGATCTTTCCTGCTCCAATCGGCAACCGCTGTTGCTGCTCGCTGGCATCCGATGCTGCCGCCCACGCGGCGATGAACGGCACGCGCGTTCCGCCTTCATAGTGTGACCCTTTCTTGCCACGCAGCGGTGCCGCGCTGGCGACGGTGTGTTGATGTCCCAGCGGTGCATCGCTGCCGTTGTCGCCCAGAAAGATCACCAGGGTGTTCTCAGCCACGCCGAGTGCCTGCAAGTGATCGAGGAGATCGCCCAGCGACTTGTCCATGCCTTCGATCAGCGTGGCGAAGGCCTGAGCCTGCGGTGATTTTCCAGAATTTGCATAGTGTGACAGGAAACGAGGGTCCGCTTGGAAGGGCGAATGCACCGCATAGTGTGCCATATAGAGGAAAAACGGCTGCTCCGCTTCGACCGCGGCACTGAGTTGCGTTTTAGCTTCTTGGGTTAGGGCTTCGGTCAAAAAGATGTCGGTTCCATGGTATTTCTCCAAATGCGGTACCGACTGAAACTCGCGCTGGCCACCACGCGTGAAATTGTCCTTTGCGTAGTAACTGCCAGGTGAACCAAAATGGGTGCCGCCAACATTGAAAGCAAACCCGAGATTGGTTGGCTCGGCTCCCGCGGAACCCTTCGGTCCGAAATGCCCTTTGCCAACATGAATCGTGCGATATCCGGCCTGCTGCAACAGCTTCGCCAGCGTTACGTCGTTTGGCTTGAGCCCTTTCCAATTCCATTCGGGCGGTCCATTGGGTCCGCCATTGTCGCGATTGGCATTAATCCAATTGGTCGTCCGATGCCGCGCAGCGTTTTGGCCGGTCATCAGCGAGACACGCGTCGGCGAACAGACACTCATCGCGCAAAACTGGTTGAAGCGAATCCCTTGAGCTGCCAGCCGTTCCATATTCGGCGTGCGGTAATACTCATTCAGCGGGAAACGGGTGGCATTTCCTTCGGCATCCGTCAAAAAAGGGAGCGATGTATCCATCACCCCCATATCATCGACCAAAAATACCAACACATTAGGCGGCTGGACTTCGGCCGCAACGCTAACACTAAAGCACCACCACAGACCCCAGCCAGCAATCATCACGGACAAGACTTTCTTCAACATAACACTCTCGTTCCAATATCCTGTAATCGTTCTTAGGGCTCGCCAGACGTCCAGTTCTTTCGATCGTTGCCGAGGCTGGCATCAACCGTCCGGCTGGGCGACCAAACCTTCTTCTATTGCTTCTCTGCCAACCACTCGAGATTGAAGCGGGCGAGCTTCAATTCGTTACCGGCTTCATAAAAGCACAATACGGTGCCATCGGGTAAGACGGCGAGATCGGAGTAAGCGCTCGGCCCAGCCTCCAGTGTGCGTTCGATAGGCCAGCTCTGGCCATCGTCGCGACTGAGTTTGATCGTCAGGTTCTCACGTCTGCCACTTACCGCTGGTCGCTCGCGGCCGGCAGCATCGCGCGCCAAGGTATGTGGATTCGAGTAAATGAGTGTGCCGGGCGCCGACGGATGCGTCACGATACTGGCCATGCAGATCGGTTCCCAGAGCTGCGGATGGAAGACCGGTTGGCTCCACTTGCTGGCCCCATCGGGACTCGTCGTCAGCAATTTTCGATTGGCCGCCGAGACATTGCGGGCGACGAACAGCACTCGACCGTCCGACAACTCGGTCGCGATCGACTCATTGGGATTTCCGAAGTCACCCTGATTGGGAACTGCGATTTCACCGGCCTGCCAAGTTTGCCCGTGATCGTCACTAAAGATCGTTCCCGAGGCTGAAGGCTTATGATCCCCCAGTTTTCCGTAGGCAAGCCAAATCGGGACCACCAGTCGCCCGCCGCGCAGTTGGATTCCGTGCCCTGGCCCGGTAGCAATTACCTTCCAGTCATAATGTTTTGCAAAGGGCTTGAAGGTCTCAGTGATCTCAACTGGCTCGCTCCAACTGACCCCGTCGTCGGTGCTCCGCATGGAGAAGCAGCGGGCGTAGTTGATGCAGTACAGGAACTCGATCGAGCCGGTCACTCGATCGACAATGGCGACAGGGTTGTTCACCGTCTGCTCATGCTCGCCACCGTTCGGCTTCTGCGGGTTGCCTTCGATTCGCATGCCGTGATGAGCAATCTGGCGAGCGGGCTCCCAGGTTTTGCCGCCATCGGTACTGCGCCGCAGGTGCACTTCGATCTCACCCCAGTCCGAGCGGCTGTCGCACCGAGCTTCGCAGTACGCTAGCACGGTTCCCGTGCTGGTAACGACCACGCCTGGGATGCGATACAGCGTGATGCCATCTTGTCCGGCGGTGAACAACGTTTGCTGTTCAAGCAGCGGCTGCGAACTCTCTGCTCGGGCAAGCGACCACGGAACGGCGAGAGCCACCGTGAGGCAGACGATAAACTCGCGGATTGACATTCCACACATGCGGGCTTCTCCGGCAAAGGCTGACGCTGAACAGCGGGTATCTTAGCCGCTTCCAGAGCGACGAGTTTGTGAAGGCAGCAGATTCCCTTCCTCGCCCGAGTTCAGTCTTCAGACTGGCTCAGGAAATCAGCGCTGCCGATGAAAATTGTCGGGACTCGAACAAGCTGAAGCTTGGACTCCAACCCTGAGTTGGAGTTCAGGCTTCAGCCTGTCGCAACATCCCCACTCCTCCGCTGTAAATTTCGGGGCTCGAACAAGCTGAAGCTTGGACTCCAACCCTGAGTTGGAGTTCAGACTTCAGCCGGCTTCCTGTGTCAATCTTTGCCAGGTGACAGCGGCGAAGCTTGGCAGCGGTTTTCTGCCCCGTGGCCCATTCCCCGGTAGGGAGCTTATCTTGGACGGCACCGCACACCCTCACACGCAGCACGGATGGACTAACCAGTGGAGCAACTCGAGACCCTTAGCTGGCCTGCTCAACTTCCCGAACCGATCGGTGGACTGTACCCACGGCTCAACGGACACCGACAAGCGTGGATCGCAGCAATCGCCGAGGGCTTGCAGCATCCGGTCCATCTGCTGCAAATCTCGCGCGATGGCAGCGTCACCGGCACGTTGCCGCTGATGCTCGTGCAAGGACCGCTCTTTGGGCGGTTTTTGGTGAGCTTGCCGTACGTGAACACTGGCGGGGTCTGGGCAGCCGACGAGGCCAGCGCACAGCAACTTGTCGCTGCCGCTTGCGAACTGGCCGACCGCCTCGATGTTCGCTATCTCGAACTGCGCCACGAACAGCCGGTCGAGCATCCCCGGCTTAACTTCAGCCGCACCGATAAAGTGCATATGCGGCTGGAGCTGCCGGACTCCGACGAAGCACTCGATCGCTCGTTTAAGTCAAAGTTGCGGAGCCAAATCAAAAAGGCCGGCGAATATGGGCTCACCGCGCACTGGGGACAGCAGGAATTGCTGGGCGAGTTTTACGCTGTCTTCGCCCAAAACATGCGTGACCTGGGAACGCCCGTGTTTGCTCGCAAACTGTTCGCCGCCATCCTGGACCACTTCGCTGGCGATGCGGAACTGTGCGTAATGCGTCAGGGAGAGACGCCGGTAGCGGCCGCGATTCTGGTGCACGCTGGGGGCGTCACCGAGGTTCCCAGTGCCAGCAGTCTGCGGCAATTCAATCACACCAATGCCAACATGTTGATGTACCGGCAACTGCTCCGTCGCGCAGTCGAGCGCAACAGTCATACGTTTGATTTCGGACGCAGCAGCGAGGGCAGCGGGACTTATAAGTTTAAGGCTCAGTGGGGTGCCAAGCCTTATCCTGCTGTATGGCAATACTACGTTCGCAAGGGAGACGTGTCGGCCATGCGGCCTGATTCGGCCGGCAACCAACGTTTGATCCGAATTTGGCAGCGGCTGCCCGTCTGGCTCACCCGCCTCGCCGGCCCGACGATCGTTCGCGGGATTCCTTAAGTAATTGAAGTTGTTCAATTCTGGACGCCCCAACCTGTGGCCTGTTTACCACTGCACGGGATTCCCATCGTTCATCTGGAACAGATGCAAAAGGGTTTTCACAGTCCGATCGATCGAAACTTGCTGAATCGATCCATCTCCAGCCGCCATGAGAAAGTATCCGGCAGCGTCTCGAGCGAGCCCTGCGGCGGGATCGGCTGGGTCAAAGGCGTAGTCTCCAGGGGCGGTCCAAGGAACCGCTCGATCGGGAGCGACGACCACGAATGTCGCGGTGTTACTTAAGCCGTCGGTGATCGATCTGAATGTAACCGGCTTCGTGCCGCCAAAGATCGTGTTTTCGCCCACGGGGGCGAGCAGCACGGTATGCCCTGGTGGTACCGACGGTGAGAAGAACACGTCCGGCAGCTGTTCGACCAGCGGCAAATTGTGTTCGCTGTCCCACGGCTCATCGAGTCGAAACCGAGCGTAGAGTTCCGCTTCATCCAAATACGGAAGCAAATGCACGCGCCAACTGAGCAGTGCCTTGCCAGTTTTATCGCGCCCTTTGACCGGTGGCGGAAACTGACCATGAGCGTCATGGTAATTGTGAATCGCCAACATGATCTGGCGAAGTTGTTCCCGGGTCGTCTGCGAGCCAGCCTGCCGGAGTATTTGCTGAACCATGGCTTTCCACGCCACGGTGGTACGCTCCGCGTCAAGTTTCAACACGATTTGATCCTTTTGGACCTCAGGTTGGATAGCGTGGGCGACAGCGGGCGACTGTCCGCTTGGCGGTATCAGATTCAGCATGCGCAGCACCAGTTCCGGCAGCCGCTTGGCGAGTTGCTCGGCGGCCACAGGCGAAGCTGACTGAATCTTGAGCTCGGCCCCAGAAGCATTGGGATCCAAGGTTAACGCTGCCCACTGCAGCCCTTCGGTAAGCACCGCTGACGGTCCGCCGCCGAGCCGGCTGGGAAGTTCAGGCATCAGATCGCGCACCGTTTTGCGGAGATAATCCGGCGGAAGAAGGATGCACTGCAGCGGTGCGTCCGGCGTTGCAGCCAGAGCCTCGACAAGTTCTGTACGCTCGGCAGTCAGCGCAGCTGCCACAACGGTTGCGGGTGGCGGGGTTTGTTTGGGCAGGTAGAACGAGTACCGAAGAAATTCGCCCTCAACTTCGGGTTCACCCAAAGGCCACCTGCGCAATTCGGGTAGCCCAGCCTGCGTGTTGCCGGCTTGATCACGCTGGATCCACAGCCGAAGCACAGGTTGCGAATCGGCATAGGGGAGGTCAGCTGCTATCCACACCGTCTGTTCCCCGAGCAGATCCGTCAGTTCATTGAATTCGAAGCTCTGTGGGTCGATGCGTGCAATCAAGCAGGTGGTGTCGTTGATCCACTTGGACCACTGAGCTGCATCGCCTTGCCGAGCCTCAGGAGGGGCCTGAGCGCGCGCATGACTGCTTGAGATCATCAGAATCAGAATCGATCCCCAGCAGCGCCAAGATCTGGTGAATCGAAACCATTGCAGCTTGGAACACGCCTTCATCGTGGGTTCTCACTTGGGAAAAGGTGGTTTGCGTTGATAGGAGACAGAGTGCGAATGCAATCTGTACTGACCAGCTAAAAAACGAACTTCAACAAAATCGGTCCGCCGATACGCATTCCTGTCTGGCTTTCAAAATGCGTCTTCGTTCAAGGGGCATGTCCACAGGACTTGGCCACAGATTTTTGAATCGCCGTCATTCGGCCAGCCGCAGCACGAGCCGGTATTGCAGCCCAATGTGAGCAGACGCACTCAAAACAGCATGGTCGATCGCGAACTCATAGTCGAACTCTTTGTCCGTGAACGGATCGTGCGGTGCTGGGAGACGCAGTTCGGCCAAGGCTTCAGGTAGCCGGCCGTGCTGAGCCGCGTGATCGCGAATCGCTTCTACCGTTTGCAGCATCCCGATCGTCTGTTGTGGCCGTGCGACCGAAATGCGAATGGAGTTCAGTGCAGGGATGATCCAGTCTGTCGGCTTCGTGATCCAGCCAAAATGCTGCTGATCCGCCTGAAGTTGATAATCCCAATCCGCGAATTTCAGATACTGCGCCAGCGGCAGGAGATGCCATTTAAACTCTTCGTCACGTGTCCGTTCATAGTACCGGCGAACGGCGAGCAGCACCGTTTGCGTTGTGGGAAAAGCATCCACCCGTTCAGGATCGAGTTCGCATGTCTGGAGCAAATACTGTTTTGCACCAGGATAGGCTGCTGCAATGAGTGCCACGACGGCGGCATGCTCCAGCTCTGGATCCGGTGGCAACTGTGGCGACGAATCATTCAACGCACGGATTTCAGGAATCATCCGCCGCACTAAGTCCTGCCAGTAGCCTGCGGGACGAGGGGTTTCGTCGACTTCGAGCAAAGTCTTGACCTGCAAGAAGAGCAGGTTGTACTCCGTTGAAGTGGCCTGGTCCGCCGAAATCAAAGGCTGCGGCAGGGCCGCGAGCGCCCAGTACAGATTGGGCGTGTCCGCATGTTGCAACAAGTGCAAGCAGTCGGTCCAGGCGATGGAGCTGATCGCTGCGCCGACGAGGTTCGAGACGAAAAACTCGTCCTGGCCGAGGTGATTGGCCAGTGCGTACTGTTGGCCGATGATGGCGATCGCATCGTCGATTTTCCCCTCGCGAATCGCCACGCGGCAGCGGAGGCTTTGCGTTCGGGCCAGTTCGCGCATGGTTTGAATCTCGGGCAGCAAATAAGCAATCGGTTCTTTAACCTCGCGGATATTGCGATCGACGGAGAACCGGTTGCAGCGGGCAGCCTCTTCGAGGAACTGCCGCTGAAACGCCAGTAATCCGAGGTACTGCTTGACTTCTTCAATGGGCAACTGCCCCGGTGGCGTCTCAACCCAAGCGTACGGCGCAGGGGCTTCCTCTGGATGATCACTCTGTTGAACCGCCTCCCGCGCCTTTCGTTGAAAGTCCTTCACGGCATCCAGAACCGCTTGCTGCTCAAAGAATCCCATCGCTTTGAGGTAGTAGATCGCGGCATTGTCATCACGACGATCAAACGCTTCAGGGATCAGCCGATAGCGCAGGGCCGGCTGGGGTTCGGACTGGGGATGCAAAGTCAATTCCATCGTCAGGACCGTTTCGCCGCTAGCCGGATCCTGAGTGCGGATCCAGTTTACTTTAGGCTGTGCATTCTCGGCCAAAAGTGTGAGACCGAGCGCAGCATGGCAGGCAAGTGCAGTGACGACGATTGGGATCAATGCTCGGCATTTCATAATCGGAGCTCGGCAATGAGTTGATGGGAACCGGACACTCGTACAAACTTGAAGCGTGGGTTGAAAGGACGTCGAAGACCTGTAGCGATGCATGTCTTCAATACAGATCGCTCGTTGGAAGGTTGAGCAGGTCATCGAGTAACTGCTGGCGCGACTTGGGAGTGGCCGGCTGCATTAAATTGATAGGACGAGCGCTATCAGAGTGTGATGCAGCGGTTGCTGAAGTGGCGTCGGCACCGGGCCCGTTCGCCGATCTTGACGCGACCGAAAGTTCATTAGGCTGGCGCGGCGCGCGGATGAAAACCTGCTCGCTTGGCTGCAACCGTAAGCTGTTAACTCGCAACGGGCTTTCCCAAAACCGCTCATTGATCTCAAGCAAACGCTTGGGACCACCAGGCTTCGTGCGTTGGGCGTCCTGACGCTCGGCTTCAGCCGTGGCCGTCTGCGGCGTTGCAGTATCTGCGACCGCTCCACGATCAGGCATTTCATCGCTCGCGGGCACCGTTTCAACAGCAGCGGCCGTTGGCACGCGCGCATCGCTCGCGGCGAGTTGCCCCTGCGTGAGCGCGTCTGATGTGCGAAAGCCAGTGCTCAGTAGTAGTGCCGCTCCAAAGATCGCGCCGCAGAGCCAGGCGGCCGCGACCGCTAACGCCAATTGCATCTTGGAGAAACCGGTCGCCGCGCGCGGTGGTGACACTCCGCCGCCAGCGGCAAGCCGCTCCAGCAACGCCAGGTCGAGTTGTGGCTGACGTGGGCGGAGCTGTTGCAGTCGTAGTTGGAGGTCGGCCAACGGTGCGGGCAAGCCGGTGGCGTCTCGCGTCTGCGGACCACCGGCCGGCTCGAAGGAATCGGGATCAAAGGGTTCGGACACGGGTCGCACTCGGCTGCTGAGAGGAAGGTGTTTCAGACTGCAGATAGTTGTGTAGGATCGACAACGCGTGGTGATAGCGACGATGAACGTGGCTGCTGGACCGCTGGACCAAAGTTGCGATTTGCTCGAAAGAGAGTTCGCCCCAAACCTTGGCAACCACGATCTCGCGATCGGTTGGATCCAAACGCTCCAGCACGGCTTCCACCTCCGCGGAGGTGAGGTTGGCATCGAGTGCCGGCTGAAACCACGGTTCACGTCCGGCCGCCGCGCGTTGTTGGTGCTGGCTGCGGCGCTGTTCGCCGCGGGTCTGATTAAGAGCTCGCCGGCGGACGGTGGTAAACAGCCAGGCGATGGCGTCTCGCGGTGGCGGGTTCTGCTCAAGCAATTCGATCAGCGCTTCCTGGACGGCGTCATCCGGGCTGGAGCACCACTGCCGCGCATAAAGTGCCAGGGCTGCGGCATGGCCGGCGACGATGCAGCGCAGTTGTTGCTCATCGATTTGGCTCACGGCGAATCACGCAGACGGAAGTAAGGAATGCCGAAAATGAAGAGTCAGGACGATGCAAGCGGAGCGTGCCATCGCGTGTCACCGCACCGAAAGCTCACATGCCGACGACTACCTTTAGGTCACCGCTGCGGTGGCCAGCGTCCCAAATAAAAATCGTAGACGCCTGACTGGCTCGTCTGGCTGAGATGCAGCCTAAACCAATCGAACGATCAGCGGCGGGAACACACCCCCAGAACTGGCGGTTCGATCACAATCGCTCATGCTATTTGCCTCAGCGCCGAAAGAGGCGAACTTCCAGCCGCCTGGGCGTCTCTGCAGAAAGAGAGCCCCCGCCCCCACTAATCCGATGCGGCTGCGTGTTCCGACCGAATCCAGGCCCCTCCAGGGGTTCCGCTGTGAACCAAAGTCCTGCTGCCGAAGGAAGAAGTGCTGCAAACCTTGTGAGCCGCCTTGGCCGCCCGCGGTGACCTGTGGCCAGCGCACCAAGCGGTGATTCGCCAGTTGACTCAGATGCAGCGGATCGATGAAGCAACGGCTGCGGCGACCGCAGCCATGAAGCGATTTCCGCTAGAACCCGCTACTTGGTACGAGCGTTATCAGGTCGCGGTTGCGGCAGCCGACCATCAGGCACAGCGAGCGGCACTCGAACGGGTCCGATTGCTACGTCCGGGCCCCCCCCATGCGCTGCGTACCTTAGCCGAACTGGAGGCGATCCTCAGCAACGTTTGCCGATGTTCGTCGGCGACTTGCGACGATGCACTGTCGCGGGAGTATTTCCGTGAACAGCCGGTTTATCGTCCAGTGTACCTTGCGATCCTGCGAATGATTGCAGAGTTGGTCGGTACTGCGCAGGCGCGGTGGTGGGTGCGGCTCAAACGCGCAATGATGTTCTTAGTTTACTAATACGTCAGCACCGCCATTCCAATAACTTAGCAATCTGCAACCCTAATACTGAGTCGCGTCTGAACGAGAAGACGCAAAGACGTATCCAATTTGCGCCGCAACAAGCAGCAGATTACGACAGGTGACTATCCCGCGGGGCGAGCGGTCGCAGTGGTACGACGCTGCTCCAGGGAATCTCGATCTGGCAATAGCAGCGAGCCAACCACCATCATCGACAGCGTTGCTGTGTGGAGTAGCCAGTAGGGGCCCGAGGTGATGACGGTGTGGCAGGTGATCAGGGTGACGGCGACCAAGGTGCCGAGGAACCACCGCTGAGCGGCTTGAGCCAACAGCCCGAGCGTCAGTTTGCTCACCACCAGAGCGGCCGCGCCGAGCAGCGGCACTGCAAAGGCTTCCAACAGGGTCAGCAGAGTCATCCAGGCCGGCATCGGTGGAATCCTTGTCGTCAGAGGCGGCAGGCGGGTGCGATCATCGTACCGCGCCCGTGGTCGCTGGACGATCAGCTCGCCTCAGCTGGGACTCTCCAGGTTGTAGAGCAACTCGCTGCGGCAGCGAAAGACCGAGACTTGAGCGAAATTTCGGATTTAGTCGCAAATCGCTTGCTAGCATTGGCCTGCAACTTGCACCGGGCGGCGAAAGGTTGGACAATCAATCTCTGGGGGAGAGGCAACGAACCCGCGCAGATGGCTGCAGGAGCGCTCTTAGCGTCGCCAACCCATTTTTCACACCCGCCTTGTAAACGGAGTATCGTGATGGTGGCGTCTATCAAATCAGTGGCCGTGATCGATCTCGGTGATTGCACCGGAGCATCGACCACCAACTGCGGTCGCTTCGCTCAGCGCTGCATTAAGGGTCAACCACTGATTAGCCGAATGGTGCGTCGGATCAGCGAGTCGCAGCTGGTCCAGAATGTTGTGGTCAGCGGCACGGGGTTGCCATCGACCTTGCTCACGGCAGGGATCCCTGGGGCGACGGTAATCAATCATCCACACAGTCACGTCATCGAACGCCTGGCATTAGCTGCCGATCGCACCGGTGCCGACTGGGTCACGTTTATTTCAGGGATTCGCCCCTTCGTCGACCCCGAACTCATTGACTGCCTGCTGGGCGAAGCCAAACGCCACGCCGATTGCGACTACCTGGGGTACTTTTCCAGCGGCGGCGGTGGCTGGCAACGGATGCACCGTTTAGGACTGGCCGGCGAGATCTGCCACGCCGATTCGTTGCGGCGTCTGCGTCGCAACCTCGACCGGCTCTCCCATCGCGGTGAAGACGCTAGTCTGGCAGCTTATTTCCAAGACGCCCCTGGCGTTTATCAGATGCGATTCATCCCGGTTCCCGCAGAACTGGATCGTCCCGACCTCCGGTTCGCCGTTGAGTGCGAGCGAGATTGGGACAACGTCCAATTGCTCTGCGAAACAGTGAATAGCGACGTGATGCAGTGGCAGCCGCTGGCGACGATGGCTCTAAGCAACCCAGCGTTGCGTGCCTCGATGGAAGTACGCAACGCTTAGCGTCAGCTTTCAAGCCAGCTGAGAGTGATAAGCAACACCGATCGGCGCTCTGGTCGGTGATTAGTCCCGCGAGTTCATGGCGTGCAGCAGATAGTACAGCAGCGTCATCACCGCTTGCAGAGTCGCGGCCACATAGGTCAATGCGGCAGCGTTGAGCACACGGCTGACATAGTACACGTCATTGTCAGAGATCATCCCCAGAGCAACCAGTTGCTCCTTCGCCCGTGACGAGGCATTGAACTCGACGGGCAGGTTGATGATCTGAAAAAACACCACCGCTGAGAACACAATGATCCCCAGCCACAACAGCGGTTGGAAGCTAAACATCACCCCGAACATCAGCATAAAGATGCCGGCCCCGGAGCCGAAGGACGCGGCCGGAACCGCCAGATTGCGGATCACCAGCGGCGCATAGTTCTTGGCGTCCTGCATGGCGTGGCCGACTTCGTGGCAGGCAACCCCCAGTGCGGCCATCGAGCGACCGTCGTAAACTTCTTGGCTCAGCCGCACCACCTTGCTGCTCGGATCGTAGTGATCGCTCAGTTCGCCCGCCACGCGCTCGATGGGAATCGAGTGCAGGCCAGCCGAATCAAGCATCCGGCGGGCTGCCGCGGCGCCGGTCATGTTGGCCGGCACTCGGCTCATCTCTGAAAACGCCGACTTCACACGCCACTGGGCGTAGAGACTGAGCAAAAATGGCGGAATGAGAAACAGAAGGTAGCCCATAGTCGCAAGTTGTGACGTAAGTGTTCGTAGCGAGTGATCAATTTGACAGTTGCAGACGGCGACGTTTACCGCGAAGCAACGACTATACCAGTTTTCCGTCCGAGCCGAAAATTCCCTGATGACAGTGTTATCCCGTCGCCTCCCAGTACGTCGATGGCGATCCGTTGGTTTTGCAATTCTGCTCGGTTTGACCAGCGGCTGCCCTGTCCGAGAGCTACCCCCTCCGGTTGAAGCCCAGCCTGCAGCTCACCCGGACGACGGCGCGGCCCCGATCACCTCGACTGCGTCAAGCTCCGGCATCGACCGCAGTGATCTGCAGCAGTGGATCCCGCAAGTGCTGCGCGCCAACCGCGAGCACCGCCGGCTCTCAACGGACGTCAATGCGGCCTGGCAAATCATGCACGGAGTGCTGGCTTACGGTCGTGACCTGGAGATCACGACCGCTTCAGGCCCGCAACCCGCGGTGGAATACCTGCTTGGAGGCGGGGCCGCCCGCGGTTTCGACCTGCGCGGTGGCGACCTGTTTGCAGGCGGCCCGGCGCAAGAGCAGCTCCGTGGCCTCGTTGCTGAACTGCAGCCGGGCGAAAAGATCGGCCAAGGTCACCGCGATCAATGGCTGGCCTACATGGCGGGCTGCGGGCTGAAACCGGCTGATGTTGTGGTGACCCGCGATGGGCCGCTAACAGTCGCCGGCTGGATCAAACAGATTCAGTGGGACGTGCCCCGCAATTTCGAGCATGAGTTCAGTTGGACGCTGACGGCACTCCTAGCTCATCGTCCAACCACCGATCGCTGGACCGCGCGAGACGGTCGCGACTACAGCATCGAATCGCTGCTGGAAAGTGAACTTCGCGAGCTGTCACCGTCCAACGCCTGCGGCGGGTCACACCGTCTGTGCGCGATCGCCAACGCCCTCCAGAAGCATCGCCAGGCTGGCCAGCCGATCATCGGCGTGTGGGCCGATGCCAATCAACTGGTCAATCTCGCCATCGAGCAAACGCGCGAGTTCCAAAACGCAGATGGATCGTTCTCGTCCAATTACTTCGAGCGGCCGGGTTGGTCGGTCGATCTGGTGGAGGCGCTGGGGACGACTGGGCACGCGTTCGAGTTTTTAGCGATCGCGGGCGACGACGAACTGCTGCGCCAGCCGTGGGTAGAGTCTGCCGCGCGCTTCGTTTGCCGCACCCTGGAACAGACCGCGGAACTGGATTTGGAATGCGGAGCGCTCTACCACGCGCTGAGCGGCCTCTCGATCTACCACCAACGCACCCGCGGTGACGATACCCGCTGAGCCATTTTCTGACGTGCCGGTGCCAAACCGCTAGGCTGCCGAGCGCAGACGCAGTGCCCCGGGGACGCTCAAGATGGCCTCCAACTTTGCCGGTTTCGTCAACACATTGCTGACACCACCGGCGTGCGCCTGTGCAATCGCTGCGCTCGAGGGCTGCAGCGCCAACCACAAATGGCGCTGACGCAGTTGGCGGCCCAATGGCGACTCCGCACCGTCAATGGATGTCCCCAATCGTGCTGCCCAGGTGGCCGCTGTTGCGGGTGCCGCCGCGGAGTCATCCCACAGTACGGTATCATAACGACCGTGCAATGCCGGTACGAAACGCCGGTGCCAGCCAGTAAACAGGCCGAGGTCCCCGGCCCAGTCCAGCAACGGCTCGGCCATTTCAAAACGGTCGCTGATCACCAACAGCGAGGTGCCCGTCGCAACGGGCTGTGCTGGGACGCCACAAGGGGACAACCATTGGGGCAGTGTTTCCGACCAGCGGCTAAACCGCAGCGTGCCGCCAGCAGGCCAGGGTGTACCGGTTCTGCCTTCGCCATCACACAAACTCCCACACAGCGCGAGCGTCGGTATCTGGCCATAACGCGATTGAAAACGCTCCCAAACTGCCGCAGGCGGTGTTTGGCGAGTGGGGCGAGCAATCACAATTCGCGCCACATAGCCGGCTGGTCGGCGCAGTGCCTCGGCCAAGTGACGACGGACCGCTAACTGGGCAACCCGCTGGCGACAAAAGCAAAAGGCGTCCGCAAACTCACAGCCACCGGTTGGACCGATCCACATCAGCGTCCCCGGCTGCGAATGTTCCCGTTCCTCCTCGGGCGGCAGCGGCACTTCCATTTTGTCGTCTCCCAATCACAGGCACTCGCTGCCTCGGATGATGAGTTGCTGCCCCAGTGCGTTCTCGAAGCACCGACACCGGACGTCCTGCCCGTTCGGTGCCGAACCGCCTACCTTCCTAAAGTCTCATGCGGGATTCAGCAACGTCTGCTCGGCATCGGTTAACACCCCATGTGCTTCGGCCGCGGAACTGACCGACCGCAGTTGTTCAAGCATCTCAGGCACGGCGATTAGGCGGCTGAGTCGAGCTAGAATGCGCAAATGGCTGGCGTCGTCGTAAGAGCAAATCAGAAAGAAAATGTCGGTTAACTGGCCTCCGCCAGCAAACGCGAGCGGCTGGCGTGCGATTCCCAGGGCAAGTACCGAATCAGCGAGAATCGACGTTTGCGGACGTCGCGGGTGCAGCAGAGCGACTCCATTGTCCAGCGCGGTCGGGTGCAACTCTTCACGCGCCAGTACCGCCTGAGCCATTGCGGGCGCATCCCACATGAGTCCCCCTTCGGTCGCCAAAGCGCACATATCGCGAATGGCGGAGCCGCGGGTACGCGATTCCAGCGGTACCGCAATTCGCTCCGGCGGGCACAACGACGCGATTGTCCAATTGGGATACTGCGGCTCCGAGCGCTGCAACGCTTCCTCGACTTTGACGAGTTGACTTTCGTCGCTCACCCCGATGCGATCTTCCAACCAGTGGTGGATTTCGGCTTCTGAGAATCGCAGCTGTCCCGCCACACGCCGCGCTGGCAACTTGCCCTGCTTGACCAGCTTCAGAACTTGGTCGGGAGTGATGTGTAAGTAGGCGGCGAGCGCCGATACGTCAAAGTCTTCCATCATTTGCTCCCCGGATTCCTCCGGAAGTACCTGACGGGCGAACCGCCGAGACTGTGCGGAATTGTTGGAACTCAGTAAGATTCCTGACAATCGATTCGGGCAATCTATCTGGCAAGCAGCGGGTTGCCAACCGCTTCCGGTAGCGGTTGCCAAACAGCGAGATCGCTCGGTACCGGATCATTAGCCCCTTTCTCTGCCTCACAGGGACACCCACGTTGACCATTCCACATTCCGAACTGCTCGACGTCGCCACCGCAGCAGCACGTGACGGCGGGGAGGTTCTGATGAGGTACTTTCGCACGGAACTGAAAATCCGTGACAAGTCGTCCACGGGCGGAGCTACTTTCGATTTGGTCTCCGATGCCGACCTGGAATCGGAACAAGCAATCGCCCGGCGACTGACGCACAGCTATCCCGACCATCACTTGCTTGGCGAAGAGGAATTGGGGCGAGGCCTCGACGTTGCGACGAGTGAACACCTCTGGATCATCGATCCGCTGGACGGCACCAACAACTACGCCCACACCCTGCCTCAATTTGCCGTTTCGATCGCCTACTATCACTTCGGCCGAGCAGTCGTGGGCGTGGTTTACAATCCGGCCAGCGGCGATCTCTACACCGCCTCGGCGGGCGGTGGTGCTTGGCATAACGGCCAACAGGTGCACGTTTGCGGTGCGACTAGCCTTAGCCAGGCTTTGATGGGGTGCGGGTTTTATTACGACCGCGGTGAAATGATGCGCCGCACGCTGAAGACCATTGAAGAATTATTCGCGCTGCAGATCCACGGCATCCGCCGCTTCGGTGCGGCGTCGCTGGACCTGTGCATGGTCGGTTGCGGCCAACTGAGTGGTTTCTTTGAATACCGGCTTTCACCTTGGGATTTTGCGGCGGGCCGACTGTTCGTCGAAGAGGCGGGCGGCCGAGTGACCACGGCCGCTGGCCAGCCGCTCGGGATCACAGCCAGCAGTGTGTTAGCGAGCAACGGCCAGTTGCACGACGCGATTCTGGAAATCACGCAGAAACATGATTCCGCTGCAGCCTCCTGATTCCACTAACTCAGCCGATCATCAAATCGCTTGAATGATTCCAGTCGGCCCTGCATTGATGATCAATGATTGGTCAAGCGTAAAACGCTTCCCCCAGTCGCTATGGATGTGGCCGCACACGACGAGCTTCGGCTGCTTGGCCAGAACCGTCCGGCGAATCGCCTCGCTGCCGCGGACCCGGCCGCTGGCATCGTGATCAACGGTGTCGAGCGGAGGTGAATGCACTACAAGCACCGCGTGCTGGGGGCACCCGGCCAACAGTTGCTCCGCCTGATCTTCCGGGAAATCGAAACTCCAACTGCCAAAGGGCGTGACCGGGATTCCGCCGCCAACGCCCCAGAAAGCTTGTCCCTGAATTTCACAACCGTCACCGTGAAGCACGGTCGCTGACGCCCAGACTTTCGCTGCATCGCGCAGTTCGTCGGTGGTCTCACCGTTGCCTGGGACCAACACCGCTGGCTTCTCGATCGCTGCCAAAATGTCGAGCGTATCGCTCAGGCCCTGATGACGATTGGCAAAATCGCCCGCGCCGATCACCACATCCACCTCACGCGCCAGCTCAACCAACCGCTGAGCCGCCTCGACATCACAATGCAAATCACTAAACAGCAACAGTTTCATGCGAATGATCCAGACAAAAGCTTATAACTCAAACCGTTTGAACTCCTGCGGTGGATGCCCTGTGCGAAGCGAGACTTCTATAAGCTTCTGCACTTCACCGGCAAGCCTCAGGCCAGCATCCTCAGATCCATTTCCGTCGTTGTTATGCAGCAACAGCCACCATTCCTGAGCTCGCTAGAATCCGTTACCGACACTGACCCGCTCCTATACCTGCCGCCATTACCGCCAAAATGACCGCTGCGGTTTCGATACGGTAGATTCTCTCACCCAAGCCAACCTTTTGCCACCCTGTCTGCTCAGCGACTTCCCACTCGGCTTCCGTAAATCCACCTTCTGGACCAATCGCGATCTGAATCGGCGGCAGCGGAGCCGAACCAATCTCGTTGAAACCGGATGGACGCGGTGAACCTCCGGGATGCGCAAACCAGGCAAGCTGACCTGGGGCGAGTGGGCGAGACAAAAACTCGGCTGCCGGACAAGGCGGATCAAGCTGCATCAAGGTATTGCGATGGCACTGCTTGCACGCTTCGACGACGACGCGTTGCCATTTTTCCAGTGCCCCTGCCGATACCGCCCACGGTGAGCGCTGGCATTGCAGCGGCACCAGGCGGTCGACCCCCAATTCCGTAAGCCGCTCGATCAATTCTTTCGCCCGGTCTCCCTTAGGCATGGCGACCGCCAAGCAGAGCTCCTGCGAATTGCCGCGAGGCAACCAACACGCCGCTTCGGCTTGACAGGTGACGCGGCGACGCGATGCCGATTCCACGGTCGCCGACGATTCATGCCCCTGCCCATCAAACAGTGTCACCGCGTCACCCGGTTTGATTCGCATCACATTGTTTGCGTGGTGCGCTTCGGTCTCGGGTAATTCGACAGGCCCACCGCCGCGCGGCAGGTCAGGAACGAAATAGCGGATGGTCATGGAGTGGGAAAACGATCAAGCCAGCGATCGAGCGTCGACGACCAGATCGTTCGTCCGCTGGCTTTGGCTGAGAATCGTCTCAAGGGGTCCGTCGTCGATGCCGATTTTAACGATGATCGGGCTTCTTCACGATGCCGGCTGGCTTGGTGACCTTGGGATGGTCCGGTCGCTCCCTATCCTTTGATTGTTGCTCCATGCACTTTCTCAAACACTGGTCGTTGCAGCATGTCCCGTTCGCTCCCGTCACGTCGCCGGAGTTTTTCTATGCCGGACGCTGCCAACGCGAGGCGATCGCACGGATGGACTATATGGTCCGTTCCGAGACCCGCAGCGCCCTACTGCTAAGCGAACGGGGCTGCGGTGCCACGACCTTGCTGCGGCGAGTGGCAGGGAGTTCAGGTCTGGGCAACGCCGCCGTCGATGCGGTGTTGACCTGTGGGGGTGTCGATTCGCACGCCGCAGCTGTCGCCCGCCTGGCAGTGGGACTCGCCGTTGATCCCTTTGGCGATCGGGCGCTGCAGCGAATCAGCGAAACCATCCGCGCCTCGGGGCGACAGCAAGTCCGCACGCTCTGGTTGATCGATCGCTGCGATCCGGTGACCGCTGAACTGGCTGACATTTTGGCTTCGTCCCATCGTTCGCTGGGGATTGTGATGTGCGTGTCCACCCAGTCAGCGGCTGCACTCCACGACAAACTCGACTGCTGCGCCTTGCGAATCGAACTGGAACCATTTGAGCTGCACGACAGCATCGCCTATGTCCGCTTTTGCATGGCTACGGCCGGGGCGGCTGGTGATGTGTTTGAAGATTCCGCACTGGTGCGGCTGCATGAGCTGAGTGACGGCAAGGTGGCAGTGCTCGCCGCGTTAGCGCAGCTTGGCCTGGCTACTGCTGCCAAATTCGGTGCGAGAACCGTCTCAGCCGAATGCATCGAATCGGCGCAGCAGGAATTGGTGCGAGCCGCCTGAGCGATGATCACTCAGGTATTCGTCTACGGAACGTTGCAACGCAATCAATGCCGCGGGAACTTATGGCCGCGAGAGCCACTTCATATCCATTGGGGATATGTTCGTGGGCGGTTATATGATTTAGGAGATTATCCTGCTCTTCGAAGCGATGACGAAGATTTGGACTCGGACTGGATCCAAGGTGAAATCTGGACCTTCGATCCGGCAGACATCGAGGAAACTCTCCAAGAACTAGATATCATTGAAGAGACCAATCAACCTGGCTTACCGAATCTTTACGACCGCTGCCTGGTAAGAGCCTTTGGGTCGCTCGCTGCGACCGATTCTGTTCTGGCGTGGGCCTATCAGTACAGCAATGCTTCCGCATTGACCTCGGCACAGCGAGTGAAGAGCGGCCGACAGGGTTATGCGGCATGGCCCAGCACAGAATCGGGCGATCGTAATTCCATCCGATAAAGACAAGCGAAGAACGCGACTGGATGAAACAAGGGGGGCATCCCTGCTGCCCCCTAGTCTTGATCTTCGATGAGGGCCCGCCGTTCATCAGCGAACTCTGGAAATCATTCCTGACTCGATTTGCAACGGGTGAGTCAGACAGCCAACGCACCTAGGCTGGCTTGGAATTAGCGAACCAAGAGGCAGCAGTACCAGCCGTCACGTCCTTGAACCATGGCTGCACCACCATAAGTTGCGGGCATATCGAGGCAGCAGCTCAGGAACCGGCCATTGGTGTGACCGACGCCTTCAGCTCGAGCGCCACCCAGCGATCCACCAATGTGGTTCTTATGACCGCGAGCTGCAGCGATTTGAGCCTTCTGCAGCGCCAGCGCCTGCAATTGTGGATCAGGAATCAGATCTCCTACTCCATTCTTGCGCCGCTCATAGTTGGCCTTGTCCAGCGCCGTTTCGCCGGGAGTGTGGCTGAATGGCAAATGAGACGGAATGAGATTGCCAATGATGTTAGTGGCAGCCGTACGCACCGGCTTGAAACCTGCCTGACGCACTTGGCCCTGTCCCTGCTGGCCGGTGGCGCTGTTGACCGGGACGCCATCGATGGCAATTACCCGCTCACCAGGATTCAGTTGAATCCCAGTCATATCAATGTTGTTCGCAATTGCTACCGAACCTACCAACATTGATAAGACAGCCGCCATTGAACCCAAACGCATCCGTGTACTCCTTCAATACCTTGGAATCTGCAGGGATTGCGGAAGCAATCCCCACGCGAATTGTTATTCGCTTGGGGCGCATTGAACACAGCAACCCTGAATATGACAAGCGGTTCAATAGCAATTGCGGAAATTTCCGCACAGATTTCAAAAGTTCATAATCGATGCTAGCAGACGAAGAAAAATGCCTAAGTCTTTGCTCGCCTTGACCTTTTGCAAGATCTTCACAGTGGATCCAACACCACGGTCAAACCGTGCCCTGTCAGCTGTTTTTTTAACTCCTGAGCGATGGAAAGCACTAAGTTTTGCGGCAACAACTTACCTCTACAGGGCGAGACCTTGGTAATCTTAAGGGCAAAACTTCAGGGCGTGAGCGTCCTTACAAACGAGGTCGATACGGCTCATTGTTGGTCACCGCGCACACTCTTCGATATAAGACTCAGTTGATGGCACAAAAGTTGATGGCACAAGATAGGAAGAGCAGGGAGACCAAACTCAGCCGGTCAATCAGGAGGATGACTTCGCAAGGGCTAGCAGCTGTAAATACAGATCTATAGATATTGAAGAACCCAGTGCGATGCCCTAGCAACGGCGAGCCGTCTCACGCTACCGCACGCTTAAGGGAAATATCGCAATCACTGGCCACATGCTGCCGGTTTTACCGCAGCATCGTCTGTCTGACCGTCACAACGGGCGCAGGTCGACGCAAAGAGCAAACCTAATCACGGCGAGTGGAGTGATATTTCGCTAACGCTCGGTCCAAGGCATCCGCAAACGACTTTTTATCTTGGGCAGAGTAGGGACGAGCACCGGCGGTCGTGCCTCCCGCAGCTCGCACACTTTCGAAGAAATCCCGTGCAGCCAACCGCGAGCGGATGTTATCGGGGGTGTAGACTTCACCACGAGGGTCGACGACGTGCACGCCTTTGTCGACCAGTTCTGCCGCTAACGGAATGTCGGCAGTGACTGCGATATCGCCGGGGTTGGATTGGGCGACGATGTACCGGTCCGCGACATTGGCTCCTCCGGCCACTTGGACCGTCGACACGGTCACCGCGTTCGCCGGCACCTGCAGCGGCCCGTTGGCCACCAGCACGGTGTCCAACTGCAACCGCCGAGCCGCTTTGAACACCACTTCCTTGGCTTCACGCGGAGCTGCATCCGCATCGATCCATAACTTCATCGCCGGTCACATTGCAGGTTCGATTGAGTCCGCGTTACGTGGCAGGACTCACGAGAGCACTGTACGCCACGGAGACGCCGCTGAAAACGTGCTGGCGACGCTGCGAGGCCGATTGACGGGCCCGTCGCTGGTCCCTGAGGAGTTAGCCGAACCGGCCGCGACTTTGACAAACCGGTACGCGTGGATACATAATCGATCGCTACCTGACCCCCGGTTTGCGTCTTGGTACCAGTCCGCGAGCCCGCCGTTTCGTGAGTTCCAGACGGATTCTTGCGTGAGGGTCAATCGGTTGTTGTCAGAGCGAGTGCGGTTTCTGCGGCCCGGCCACGGAATTGCCCAGACACCTCAACGCATTTCATTCAGACCGCAGGATTTATGCCTTCTACTGACACCGCCCAATCGCTGCTTGCACTGCCTGCGGAAGTCACTCAGCCGGACCCCTATCGCGTGTTCGGCTTGGCTGCGGGCGAGCGTGATGCGGAGAAGATTTCGCAGGCGATCCGGCAGACTGTCGCTCGTCTTCAAGCTGCGAAGCCGACAGCGGACCCCAGGGCCTGGCAGCAAGCGGCGACTTGGGTGAAGCAGGCACGCACCGTGCTAGCGGATCCCGCGCAGAAGGCGCGGCAGGATCAGGCGGCGCGACAGCCCGTCTCTGATCCGCTTTCGGGGCTGCTTCCGGGCAGCGGCGGGACCGGTGCTGCCCCCTCGGCGGCACCTATCCAGTTTCGGGCTGGCACTGCGCAGGTGCTTCCGCCAACTCAGCCCGTAACCGCCCATCCGCCAGCGGCAGCTGTCGACGCCACACCAGCGATCGACCCATTTGGCATCAATCCTCCGTTACCTCCCAGCCTGGCGGCGCAACTGGCAGCGGCTCCGGAACCGGTCGCTGATGCGGCACCGGACGTCGACTTGGAGTCGCTGCCCATTCAGGTACCGAAGCCTGAAGCGAGGAAAGTCCGTCGCCGCAGTCGAACCCCGTGGGCAGCTATTTCGCTGGGCGGGTTGACGCTGGCGAGCCTCAGCGGAATCGTGGCGTTGCTGTACGTGCTTAACCGCAATCCGGCCGGAATCACGATCAACTTGCAGACCGGGCCGCCCGAGAACCACGAATCGATATCTACGAACGCTCCGTCTGCTCCCGAGCGTCAACCGCCCGCGGATCCGGTCATGGGCAATCTGGCAGTTGCACCGCCTCGCCCCTCTCGGCGTGACCGCGCAAATGCCGAGCAACTCGCGGCGGCCGACAACTGGCTCGCGAATCTCAACCACCAGGACGGCGATGAGTTACCGTCAACCAGCATGCAAGCCGCTGCGGATGGCGAATCGGAAGAGGAGCCCGCGATGACTGCCGAACAGGCGATGTCGCCGACTCCGACCTCCGAGATGCCGCAGCCGGCGTCAGCACCGATGGAGGAATCTACCGCAGCGTCAATGGAGACCGCTGAATCAGCCGAACAGGCGATCGAGAAGGCACAACAGGCCATCGCCACGGCGGACTGGTCATCGATGCACGCCTTAGCCGAAGCAGCCGAACAAGCGGCGGTGACGCCGGAGCAGAAGACACGGGCCGGGCGATTGCTGCAACTCGCTGAACTAGCGAGCTACTATCATGGCGGAGTAGAAAAAGGCCTCGACGGCCTCGAGGGAGCCGAGAGTTTTGCGGTGACCGAACAGATCCACGTCGTGGTCGTCGAGATCAACCAAGAGAAAGTGATCGTGAAGTTCAACGGCCGCAACAAGGAGTACCCGCGGCGTGAACTGCCGTTGGTGCTGGCACACCGAATCGCTCGCCTTGCCATGCCCGCCGATGCCCCGGAAACACGTGCCGCCGAACAGGCGTATCAGGCGATCGCACCGATCTCCACGCCGCAATACCGGCAGCAGGCGATTCGCACACTCGAGGCGATGACGGAGCCCGTTGAGGGGGCCAATCCAGTTGACGTGGCAGCTGCCATTCGTGATGTTTTCGCGGAATGAGTGGCTCCATGATCTCCTCACCGATCGAACCGCTGCCGCTGCTGCTATCGCTGCTGCGGATCGACTCCGTTTCGCAGCGCAGCAATGGCGAAATCTCCGATTTTGTCGCAGACGTTCTGTTGCGACTCGGTTTTGAGCTCGAACGCTGCGATTACATCGACCCGCAAGGGGTCAGTAAATCAAATGTGATCGGCACTCGCTGGCCGCGATCATCGAGCAGCGGCCCGACTGAATCTCGTGGCAGGCGCAGCGGCGTGGCGTATTTTGCTCACCCCGATGTGGTCCCCGCCGATGGCTGGACCGGAC
>CALELC010000209.1 GCA_937904535.1 uncultured Planctomycetaceae bacterium | reverse complement strand
CCGCCGACCGGGGCGAGGCCTACCTGTCCTACTGGGAGAAAGGCCTGGGCATCAGTTGGGACGGCTCCGATGTGCCTGAGTGGCGTAAGCAGTTGGACCTCGTCGCCCGGCCCGCCGCCCGCGTAGTCGCAGAGTTGGGCGTCTACTACACCCTGTCCGGCAATGAGGACGAGGAGCCTGTTGCCGATACGGGCGCGGCGGAAGAATTCGAGACACCGGCACCACTTGCCTGGCGCAGCAAGCGCCAGCAAAAACGCACAGTCCAGGGGCGGTTTCTGGGCTGCCTACTCGGTGGTGCAGTCGGTGATGCGCTGGGCGCTCCGGTGGAGTTCATGAAGCGGACCGAGATTCTGCGTCGCTTCGGTCCGAAGGGAATCGCCCAGTACGCACCGGCTTATGGCGGCATGGGGACGATCACCGACGACACGCAGATGACCTTGTTCACCGCCGAGGGGTTGATCCGAGGCTGGGTGCGCGGCTGCTTCAAAGGCATCACGACTTATTCCGGGGTAACGGCCCACGCCTATTTGCGCTGGCTGCAAACCCAAGGCGAACGCCCGACATGCGACATCGACTTCGGCACCGATGAGCCTGGCTGGCTGTTTCAGCAGCGTCAGCTGCACAGCCGTCGCGCACCGGGCAACACCTGCCTATCGGCCCTGCGGGCGATGCACTCCCTTGGGGAGCCGGCCCGCAACGACAGCAAGGGCTGCGGCGGCGTCATGCGGGTTGCGCCGGTCGGGCTGTTCGCCTGGCGCCTGCGCCAGTACGAATCCCCTCAAGACGCCTTCCGGCTGGGTACCGAGTTGGCTGCGCTGACCCACGGGCACCCGACTGGAGCCCTGACCGGTGGTGTGCTGGCGGTTCTGATCCTGGCCCTGACCGATGGCGCGCCGCTGCGCGAGGCATTGCCCGCCGCCAAACTCCTGCTGCGAGCCGAGCCCCGCCACGAAGAGACGCTGCGTGCGATCGAGATGGCTGAGGAGTTAGCCGATTCCGGTTTGCCACATGAAGAAGCCATAGCCCGGCTGGGCCAGGGCTGGATCGCCGAGGAGGCCCTGGCGATCTCCATCTATTGCGCGCTGGTCGCCCGCAATTTCAAACAGGGCGTGATCCTGGCCGTGAACCACGATGGTGACTCCGACTCGACCGGAGCGATCGTCGGCAACCTGCTGGGCGCGATGCACGGCGTGAAGGCGATCCCTGCCGAATGGCTGAAGCCGCTGGAACTGCGCGACGTCATCACCGAATTGGCTGAAGACCTCTACGCCTTCAAGGATTGGGCGATCGGCGAGTACAGCGACAACGAAGAGCTGAACCATCGGATCTGGCGGAAGTACCCGGGATTCTGAGATGGAGTGAACTGGCATGAGCGGAAATCGATGGGACCAGCCGGGTGTGCCCCACAAAGGATGGCACTGCGTGGACGTGGTCGACCTGCGAGCCGACGGCGAGTCGGCGGACGAAACCGATTACGCGACCTGCCAGATGTGCGGCAACGAGAAGATCCGCTACGTCCACATCATGGAGCATCCGGATCTGGACGAGAACTTCGACGTCGGGTGCGTCTGCGCCGAGAAGATGAGCGGCGACTACGAGGGGCCGAAACGGCGTGAGGCCAAGTTGCGCAACCGAGCAGCACGCCGAACCCGATGGCTGCAGCGCAAGTGGCGGGTGTCCGCCAAGGGGAACAGCTTTCTGAATCTTGAAGGCTACAACCTCGTCGTTTACCCGACAAAGACTGGTCGCTGGGGCTACAAGATTGGCGATCGTTTTGGGCCTCGAACATACCCGACAAACAACGAAGCGAAGCTGGCGCTGTTCGATGACTTCTGGATGGCGACCCAGGATGACGAGCAGCTGTGGAGCAGTGATTGATGAGCCCGGAGAAATGAGAAATGGCTAAACCTGTCGTAATCGGCTCGCTGAGCTTCCGAACCCAGAAGAGCGCGCTGGACCATTACAAGGCGCTGCTACACCGGCACCAGGACGGGGATCGTATCTCTGACCCAGGGGACCACGCCGACCTCGTGGCCCTCGTCGAACGGTATGACCCGATTCTTGACCAGGTTGGTGAGCCGGCGAAGGGTTGTGGCCAGATCGGCCACTTCGAACGGCGCCTGAACACAGGAACGGGCTGGAGCAACTCCGGCTTTTGGGTGGTGCGACTGGACGGGTCCGCCACGGACTTTTCGTACATCTGGGCCGTCAAAGGCCTACCAGGGGACCGGTCGAAGGATTTCTACGGCGCATGCCGAGAGGCTGTCGCACTCGATCTCGTTCTGGCCAAGAAACGTGCCTTCGCGGAGCATGGCGACGCTCATGGGCTGGTTGCATGCGAACTGACTGGCGTGATGGTCAGCATCGACGACGCCCATCTGGATCACGCTTGGCCCAACTTCTCTCACATCGTCAGTGGCTTCCGGGCGGCCAGGGGCTGGTCAGGTGACATCCCGGACGGAATCGTGTCCGCCCCAGCTGACGGGCAGACGACGCCCACCTTCGTCGACAAGGCAGTTGCGGACGCCTTCCGGGACTACCATCACAACCAGGCGATGCTGCGAATCCTCTCCAAGTCGGCCAACCTCCAGACCGCCAGCCAAGGCCGAAGACCGAAGATTGCACGCCCAGTGCGGTTGGCTTGACTGGTTTCGGACGCGGGTTCAATTCCGCAAACGGGAATCGAACTGGCGTCCTGTCTGATGCACTTGGCTGGTGACCCCGGCCGGGCAGAACTGGTAGGATTGTTGGCAGTTGGGGCTGGATTCCGCACCTTTCCGCAGGAGTTCGCAGCGGTTCTAAGGCGCTGAGTTACATAGGTTTGGCGCAGGGTTCCATCCCACCACCAATACCCAAACCCCAACTGTTCTCAGTTGGGGTTTTTTTCTTGCCCGATC
>CALELC010000208.1 GCA_937904535.1 uncultured Planctomycetaceae bacterium | reverse complement strand
CAAAACTTCCCGGATCTGACCGTGAGGCACCTCCTTAACCGCATAGAAATCACGATCGTGGGCAGGAACCTCGATGCCGCTGCCCCAGCGATTGGCGCCAAAGAAATACAGGCTGTTGGGATCCGGCACCTCGGCTCCGTCGATCTGGAGCATGTAATAGTGGAAGCCTTCGTCGAGCGGACGCGAATAACCGATCCAAGCTCCTTCTTCGTCCTTCACGAACTCGGTGCTGTCTCGAAAGGTGGTGCCAACCCGCTTGGCCTCGGGTGCTACGATGCGGAATTTGATGCGTCCCTCCGAGTTTACCTGCGGATATTCTTTGCCTGGCTGATTGGTCGAAGCCGGCTGAAAGTCGTCTTTGATTCCTGCCGGCGTGGAACTCGTGCGGCCGTCCTGTTCGGCCGCAGGCTGATCGCCAGGAGCAGCCGCGTTTGGAGCAGCGTTGTCAGCTGGCGAGTCTTTGAAGAGCAGTTGGGCGAAGTGGTACAGGTTGTTTCGCCAGTGCGTGGGGTCGTGGCCGTGCGAGTCGACATTCCACACATGCGAGATGTCGTGCTGCTTCAGATATCGCTGCAACCGCTGACTGATGTTGATCAGTCCGTCTTTGTTGCCGCACGAGAGCCACAATAACTTGAGTTGAGCTTTAGCCTGCGCCGGATCGGGAAGCAGTTCTTCGGGGGCTTTGGTATTGGGAGCCGACGAAAAGCCGCCAACCCAAGCAAAGGTATCGAGATGCGTTAAACCGAAGTTCAATGATTGTCCGCCCCCCATCGACAGCCCTGCCAGCGCTCGATGTTCGCGATCCGCCTGCACCGCGTACCGTGATTCAATCGTTGGAATGACGTCTTCGAGCAGATCTTTTTCGAACACGGCGAACGCCGGTGCCGACTCAAAAACGTTCCCTTCAGCACGATCGTTTTTCTGAGCGCGTCCGTTGGGCATCACGACGATCATCTCGACGGCTTTGCCATCCGCGATGAGATTATCAAACAGCACATCCGGCGTGGCAAAGCGTTGCCATTCGGTCTCATCGCCGCCGATCCCATGGAGCAGATACAGCACCGGGTATTTCTTGTCAGCCGAGTAACCCGGTGGCGTGTAGACATTCAGCTTACGCGTGGTGCCCACGGTCTTGGACTCGTACTCGATCATCTCCAGCTTGCCGCGCTGAATCCCTTCGCGCCTTTCCACGATGCTGTCCGGTGGGTCTGGATAGGTTTGCCGGTCGTCGGGACCAAGCTCAATCGGGCCACCAAACCCTCCGCCGCGCCGTGGTCGCGGCGGTTGGGAATCCGCATTGTCGGCAACTCGGGGTTGACGCTCAGGAGTTGGGGCCGCCTCCTGCGCAGACACCGGTACGCACTGCACGACGCCGATCAAAATCAAGGCGAGCATGGTTTTCATGATGCGATTTACCGTACGAAGAGTTGATAAGGGGATGCATGAGATCCTGATAATGGACCTCGATCCAAGTGGCCATCGAGCGTCCGAAAGGCCCGTGACCATCGTCAGCGACAGCCTCAGCACCTTCCCCCCAGGATGGCCTGAGGAGGCATTGTACACGCTCGGGATAGCCGGCTGGTCAATAATCCCGCCTTCTAGCCTTCGAGCGCCGCCATGCTGCACGATGCTCCGCCATGTTCCAGCGGCGAAGCCTTGCACTCCAACAGGCCTGAGACGACGCAGTTCGTTTGGCTGAGATATCCGCAAACGGACTATCAGAGTCAGAGAGCGGTGCAAGCGGTGGGCTGGAAGCCCGCTAGAGCCAATAGCAACCGTCGTATTACAACCGCTCCAGCAGCTCGGTGACGGCAGGCTTGGGAGCGTTGTAAGACACAATCGCGACGTCTAGCCCCTGCTCGCGGTGCAAGGCAACGGCACGAGCGATGGCATCGGTGATCCAGCGATCTTGATTGCCAAACACGCCGCCTCCCAGCAACGTCAAGAACAGTCGCCGACAACCATCCTGGGATGCGTTGATCACTGCGGCGCAAAAGACGGCCTCGTATGCAGCCTCCAGCACCAGTCTCGCCAGCGGCTCCCACTGCCCTGCCCCATGCCGCGTGTAAGCGACGGGCACAGCCGAGCAGTACGCCTGGCTCACCCGGTGCGACGCTCCCAAGATCGTCACCGCGGCGTTCCACTGCAATCCAATCCGCAGGCTGGCCCGATACCGATCAAGTTCTGCCTCGTCGGCCCGCTGCAGTCGCTCATTAATCTGCTGCAATCCTGCCGCAGTCGGAAACAGATAGCCGTTTTGCATCCGCCACAGTTCACCTGCACCGTTGCCGAGCAGCTCGCCGAGATCAGCAGCACAGTCGATTTGCCGCTCTTTCGACTGACCGATCACATCGCCGTGACGCACAAAATAGTTACGGTAGATCGTCCCGCCGCCACAAGCGATGGCGCAGGCAGGTCCCTGCGTGGCATCGTGCTCATAGATCCCGACACCGTCCTCAGGAGTAAGCGTCGGACCGGCCATTTCCAGTAAATTGAACTGGGAGGCGACTTGGAACAACGCTCCAGCGGAGCATGGGTCGGCATGCAATTGCCGCACATCGGCGACGAGTTGCCGAACACTTAGCTTTCCGGGAATGGTTAATTCGCTGACCCGGCTGCGCAACTCGCCGAGCGTCGGGGTCTCCAAACTGCCATAGGCAATTCGTCGGCCATCAGGACAGAGCAGCGAGTCGCCATCCAGTTGGAGCTGCGAGCGGACCTGCTCCGGCGAACGTTCGGCGATGCCGGTGAGCCTTTCGAACCATGTCATGCCAACTCCTCACAAGCTCCCGCAGATCATGGCCAAGCATTTGACGATCAATGCTCAGCCTCAGCGGTACTTTAGTGGATCGGAATGGCCCGCAGGCAGGGCCGCGGCGCTGGCCGATTACCGTTTGCTCAGCCAGTGCTGGTCGCCCCGCCGAGCTGAGGCACCCAGCGCTGCAGGAACGCCCGAGGCGACAGACCAAATGCTCGATCGGTGCGGCAGCGCTGTTGATTGTCAGCAAATTGATCGAGCGTTTCGAGCCGCGTGACCCGCGCCGCCGGATCGCTCAGCCAAACCGGCTTGCCAACTTGCTGCGTCACCTCACGCTCAATGGCCACCAAGTTCAGTTCACCCGCCAACACCGCCACCTGCTCCAGCGGAACCGGTTCCGCTCCCTCGGCTCGATATTCGACGAGTTGCTCTGGCTCATCGTCCAGCGGTGGCTTGGCGGCACCATACTGCGGGGGCAAGTAGATCGCCCCAGTATAGAAGTCGACTACAAAGGCGATCACGCCCGGAACAAAAAAGAAGATCAGTCCCAAACCATTGAGAGCCACAATCTTCCAATCCAGGTCGCGGCTGTGAGGTTGAT
>CALELC010000207.1 GCA_937904535.1 uncultured Planctomycetaceae bacterium | reverse complement strand
AAGCCCGCCGCCGATGACGATGAAGACCAGCCGATGAAGACGGCGATCCCGTTCCGTGCGGGTGACCGAGTGCGGGTCAAGGAAGGCAACTTCGAGAACCAAGAAGGTGAAGTCGATCTGGTCGATGAAGCGAACGGCCGCGTTACGGTGATCATCAATATCTTTGGCCGCAGTGTGCCAATGGAGTTGGATCACTGGCAGGTCGAGGCGATCTAGCCGCTCGGACGTGGCAGGCTGGTGGTGTTTGAATCTCCAAGCCTTGCCAGAACTTGATAGGTAGGCTAGCATCCTCCCTTCTTAAACCACTGTTACCATTCGTACCTAAGCTCGGTTTGCTGACTCGTTGTCGATGATAACGGGTACGACAAACAGCCTCTCCCAGTCAATTTTCTGTAACACACATCAGTCATGGCAAAAAACGTCACCGGCCAGGCAAAGTTTCAGGTTCCCGGCGGAAAAGCGACGCCGGCTCCTCCCGTCGGTACCTCGCTGGGTAAGTTCGGCGTCAACCTCGGTCAGTTCGTCTCGCAGTTCAACGAGCGCACCCGCGAGTACAACGGCACGCCAATTCCGGTCGTCGTGACCATCTATAGCGACCGCAGCTTCGAGTTCGTCACCAAGAGCCCACCTGCCGCGGCGTTGCTCAAGCAAGCCGCAGGCATCGCCAAAGGCAGCGGAGTTCCCAACCGTACCAAGGTCGGCACCGTGACCAAGGCACAATGCGCTGAGATCGCTGAGAAGAAGATGGCCGACCTGAACGCCCGCAGCGTCGCTCAGGCCGCATTGATGATCGAAGGCACCGCGCGCAGCATGGGCCTGAACGTCGAAGGTTAATCGACCTTCACGTTGTGTTTGCTCATTGGATTTTGAAGTAGCCGGTTGCATTTGTCACGGAACTTGGACAGCCCATTGGTAACCTGTGCCAAGTTCTAGTGCGTCGCTCCGGCTCGGTTTAGTTTTCGCCATCGCTGCCTATAGCAGCTGGGGTGTCTTTCCGCTCTTCTGGCGGTTGCTGGAGTCCGTTCCATCGCTCGAAGTGGTTTGCCACCGAGTGATCTGGTCAACGGTGTTCTTGCTGGTCGCGATCGCGTTCATTCGCTGGAAGCAACCAGCGTTTGGGATCGAATTGATTGGTGCCCCCGAGGCACCGTCATCTGAGCAGGCCCCGCAGCAGCAGCGGGCAGGGCTGCTGGGTACCGGGGTTCAGTCCATCAGCCGCACGCGGCTATGGGTGATTTCGGCGCTGGCGGCGATCACCATCTCGATCAACTGGTTGTCGTTCATTTGGGCGGTGAACCACGACCGAGTGCTTGATGCTTCGCTTGGTTATTACATTGCACCGCTTGTGAATGTTGCCTTAGGTGTGCTGGTCCTGGGCGAGCGACTCTCGAGGTGGCAGTGGCTGGCGATTGTGATTGCCACCTGTGGCGTAACGAGTATGTCGATTGCCGGGGGCTCGATGCCGTGGGTTTCGTTGGCGATGGCGGTGTCGTTTGGGGTCTACGGCCTGCTGAAGAAGCGCGTCCCGCTGCCCGCGCTGATCGGTCTCCTGACCGAGAATCTGGTGCTCAGCGGGCCAGCGATCCTTTATTTGTTCAGTCTCGCCGCGCAGGGTGGGGGAGCAATGGGCCGCACCGGTTGGCAAACCGATGCGCTGCTGATTGCCGGCGGAGTCGTCAGTGTTCCGCCGCTGATGTTCTTTGCGCTCGCGGTTCGCCGGGTGTCGTTGTCAACCATCGGCGTCCTGCAGTACATCGGTCCAACGCTCCAGTTGTGGATCGGCGTGCTGGTCATGGGCGAACGATTTGGCTACGACCGAATACTCGGGTTCACGCTCGTTTGGATCGGCTCACTGATCTACATCGCCGGTGCACACTTCGCGTTTCGCAAAGCCCAGACGCAGCAGTAATCGCTGGGCCCGAACCGTTGCGGTAAATCAACTCCCAAGCCCGCCCACTATGGCGGCGTTCCTGGGTCGGCAGGTTGACCTTCACACGGGATGGGGCTGCCGTGTGGGTCCGCGGTAGGAAAGCGAGTTTGCCGTTCCAGTTCGTCACGCACGCCGCGATCCGAGAAATGCTCTAGTTGCTCGGCCTGCCCATGGATCCGATCAGTTGCCACATTGGCTCGATCGACCAAATACTGCTCCCATAGCCGGTGGGCTCGGACCAGCGTGGTCGCTGTCTGCTTGCCGGCTTCCGTGAGGAAATAGTGGTGGTCCTGAACAGCGATCCGCTGGCTCAGCAGTTCCCGCCAAAGCACCAGTCTCAGGCGGAAGGGCCGTGCGAGCAGCGCCTGCCGCAGCTCCGCAAACGGAGGACTGGTTTCGCGTGGTCGCTCCTCGGCTCGGTACAGATAAGCCAGCACGTCATCGCTCAATATCTTCCAAGCGAGGCTTTCGGTCCGCAGCCAGCGAACCAATACGCCTTGATGAGGGCTGAAGACCATCGCCAAGAGGAATGCGACTCCGGTCATCACCGCCATCATTCCCGCGGTCGTGGTGCTGCTGTAACCGAACCACTGAGGAACTTGGATCGCTGCCCAGTGGCCGCTTACCGCCGCACCGGCGCCGATCAGCACACTCAACATCACCATCGTCCGCAAGCGATCGCTGAGCAACCTCGCGGTGGCTGGTGGAACGATGAACATCGCCACGACCAAGATATTTCCAACACTCTCAAAACTGGCGACCGCAGTGACCGCGACGAGCGTCATCAGCCCATAGTGCAGCCACTGAGCTCGAAATCCTAGGGAATCGGCCAGCTCCGGGTCAAAAGAGGTAAGCCGCAGTTCCTTGAAGAACAGGATCACAAATAGAAGATTGATGACCGTGATGATCGACAGCATGATCACCACGCGCGGAACCATCAGCCCGCCGATCGCTACCGCATCCAGCGGCGTCAACTCAATCGCGCCATACAACACACAGCCTGGATCGAGATCAACATCATCCGCCGCATGAACGATCAGCACTAGGCCGAGGGCGAAAAGTGTTGTGAACACCACACCCATCGATGCCCCTTCGTCGACCTTACCGAAGTCGCGAATCCACTGCGTCAGCACGGCGGTCAGCACGCCCACCAGCGCGGCGCCGAGGAACATCGGCACGCTCTGCCGACTGCCGGTAACGATGAAGGCCACCGCCAATCCCGGCAAAATCGCGTGGCTGATGGCGTCGCCGAGCATGCTGGTTTTGCGCAGCACCAGAAAATTGCCCAGCAGCGCTGCCGCGCTTGCGCACAACACGCCGGCTGCAATGATCCAGCCGTCGAGTTCCCAAAGCCAGCCACCTGCAGCGATCATTGCTCCGCTCCCTGCCGTGTGGATGGCTCAGAACCCATCGGAACCGCAGGCAACGAGGCCGATGACAGACGATGCGGGCTTCCGGGCACCTTGGAACCACCTGGCGACTGTCGTAATAGGCGTTCAAGCTGACAGATCATTTCAGGTTCTAATACATGTTCGATGCGTTCAGCGTCGCGGTCGACTCGGCCCGGCGCGACATCGG
>CALELC010000206.1 GCA_937904535.1 uncultured Planctomycetaceae bacterium | reverse complement strand
ACGAAGAAATGGCCATTGCGGTATCCGATTCCGCCCGCCCCATGAAAGACTTCCTGGACCTCGTGCCGGGCGATTTCCTGGAGCGTTCCGGCATCGTAGACGTATACCCAGGAATCCGCATTTCCCTGGGGAGCATTGAACTTGCCGAGGTTCACCGCGACAAACACCTTGCCGTCGTGAACACAAAGATCGCCATGATGATTTGCGACCGGAATCTGTTTTAGCAGCTTGCCACTCAGGTCGGTCTTGACCAGCGTCGTTGTGAAGGACCAATAAATCGCCTCATCATCCGCGCCGATGCCCTGCAAGTGATGTTTGTACGCACCTTCGCAGGCCACCTTAGAACCTTGCGAGAGGCTCGTTGGGCGATCTCCTTCAGCTGCCACCGCTGCGAGTGATATGAGCAACAGAACAGCCAGCAGAATTGTCGATCTCATGATTGATCCCTCGAGCAGTGAGTGCGTTGACTGTTATAGTGAAAGGCCATTTGCTACACGAAGCTGTTCGTATCGCGCGAGTCTTGACTATTCTTCCAGTACCGTTTTCAGGACCCGGTAAGCTTCGATACTCTCCGTGACCTCTGCTTTGCCGCCCGCTTCTTCCACGTGGTGCATGATCAGCAGTAGCTTTTCTGTGCCACCCGCCGCAGCAACAGCAGCTTTCAACTGTTCCAGCTTGTAGGCCGAAGGCAGCCAGGACCCACCTTTTGGCGGAACTTGATTTTTGGAACGGGGCAGCTCTTTTTTCGCCGCGGCAGCCAGAGGCGAGTTCGGCACCGGAGGTGTCACACTCTCGTTCGGCAACGCTTCGGGTGCAGGAGCAGGGACGGGAGCAGAGGCCTCAGACGCTTCACCGGTTTTAGTAGCTTGCTTGGCTGATTGGGGTTTTGCCATCGGCGGTCATTCTCCTCATGAAACTGGGCAAGATGGCCGTTTTAAACCACCGTCTGCCAGCGTTCAAGCCGACGTCGGAACCCTGAATGTGGGCGGTACAATCGACATGCAACGCGATGCCCAGAGTCTGCAAACGAGTCTGCTGCCACGTCTCCAATACAATATCGAAACACGGCAACAGGTTCGGTCTTTATAAGCTTCACATTTCCTTGTTAATGTCGGCCGAGTTTACAAGCACGAGTTGCGATGAAGGTATCGAGGTATTGAGATAGCGGATCGCTTTCGGATTCAGCGTAACGGTCTTCGTAGAATCCGGTGAGCACGAAACCTGCCTGCAGTTGCCCTCCGATCTGATCTTCGAGGGTATGGCCGCACTCCAGCGGCTGACCGGTAGCGATGATGTTTTGAATAAAAGGGTCATCTGGATGACTAAGGTCAGAGTAGGGGAGGGCGTGGCAAACTTCAAGCCGCCCCTTTTCCATTTGCCCACCATCAAAGATGTATCGCAAACCGTTGGTAAACCCGGCCAACAGGATGCCGCCCGGACGAAGCACACGGAAACATTCTCGCCACACCGGGATGACGGCGGGGACAAATGCATTGGAACAAGGATGAAAAATCAAATCGAATGATTCGTCTGCAAATAGCGACAAGTCGGCCATGTCACCTTCGACACATTGCAGCGACAACCCGTCGCGTTGGGCTACGAGTCGGTCCTGATCAAGTTGTCGCGGCGAATTGTCAAAAACCGTCACTTGTGCCCCGGCTGCAGCCAATAGCGGCCCCTGCTGGCCGCCAGCAGAAGCGAGGCAGAGCGTCGCGGTTCCGGCTAAATCCGGAAACCAAGTGTTGGGCACCGGTTTCCTGGGCGTCAGGACAACGCTCCACTGGCCACGACGAGCGTTATCGACGGCTTCCGAACTCACCGGAAGCGTCCAGCGTACACCTTCGTCAACACTCCGGTTCCAAGCGACTCGATTGTAAGAGCGCAGCTCTTGTTCGTTCATGCTTTTCACTCGTAGCTATCGTTCGCTTTCTCACAGGATGCCGTCACGCTCGGCGAGAGTCTCGCCAGAGACCGGCGCTGCGTCAACGGTAGCACACCTGAGACAATTCAGTTGGTACTTAGTCCACCGTCGACAATGAACACGGAACCGGTGATCCAGTTGGCGGCCGGAGAGGCTAAATGCACCGCTAACTGCGCGACATCTTGCGGATCCCCGAGCCGCCCGAGAGCAAACGACTGGCGAACAAACTTGTCATACTCCAATTTCCGCTCCGGTGAGAAACTGGCGATCATGTTCTGCGTGAGTGGGGTATTGATCGTTCCGGGAGCGATCGCATTGACGCGAATGCCCTGTGGGCCGAGTTCGAGCGCGAGGGCCTTGGTTAGTGAGTTGATTGCCCCTTTTGTCATCGCATACACCGAAGCCGGCCGGCCGGGGATCAGGCGATGAGCTGAAGTGGATGAGATATTGATAATCGATCCTTGCGACGCTATTAATCGGGGCAAGAGTCGCTGGGTGAGGAGATAAGGAGCGAGCATATTTAGCTGCACCTGCTGCATCAACTGCGCAGTCGCTACCTCCGCGAAGGCGGTGAAGCGAGCCATCCCTGCGTTATTGACCAATACGTTGACGCCGCTCCACTGCTGCAGAATCTCATCTGCCACTTCATCGATCGCCGCCGAGTCGGTCAGGTCGGCTGCCGAGGTCTGGACTTTGACTCCAGAGGATTTCAACGACTCCGCTGCACGATCCAACTTGCTTTGGTCGCGGCTAATCAGCCACAGATCGGCCCCAGCCGCCGCAAATGCGGTTGCGATGCCCAATCCAATCCCATCACTGCCGCCAGTAATCACGGCACTGAAGCCCGCTAAACGATCATCCGCCATGCCAATCTGCTCGCTTTCTTAGATGGAGTCTGAGTGTAAACCCGGTAGCTGCTCGCCCTGCGGATGCATGCTGGCAGGCGCGAGCCAATCATTACGCCAGTAATGAATTTTCGCTCAATACGTAAGGCTTACCATTGCCGATGATGACGGAGCCAGAGGATTTGAGCGGTATGGTGTTGGCTATGCCAAGCATAAATATTGAGCGCAGACCACAGGCTGACGACCTGCCCACTTTGTGGATGATGAA
>CALELC010000205.1 GCA_937904535.1 uncultured Planctomycetaceae bacterium | reverse complement strand
AATCGGTCAGCGTGCTGCCGCTGCGGGAAGGTCAGGAAAACGCAGGCCACTCGCTCCGCAGGGCTGGCTAACCGACGCTCCAGAGTTTGCCGGGGCAGGGCAGACCGTCCAACGTTCAACAAGCATCTCATGAATATTGAAAGCTTTGTGATCTCGCTCGATCGCGCGACGGAGCGAAAACCACAGGTAGCACGGATCAAGTCGCTGAGTCCGGTGGTGTGTCATGAATTGTCAGCCGTCGACGGGCGATTGCTAAGCCCTGAAGAGCGTGATCGCTGGGTACAACCCTATCTCTACCGGCCACGATATCCCTTTGCACTGCGTCCCGGCGAAATCGGCGTTTTCCTCAGCCACCGCAAAGCCTGGCAAGCGATCGTCGATCGCAACTTGGACGCGGGATTGATACTGGAGGATGACGTCGACATCGACCTGGCGGTATTTGGCCCCGGGTTCCAGTTGGCGACTTCACGCATTGCTCCCCACCAGATCTATAAGTTTGGCAACAAGGGGAATGGGCTGGGGGCAACTGACGGACAGCCGCCGCAGATTACAGCCCGCAAGCCGATTGTTGTGCCGCTGGGTGCGACGGCCCAACTCGTTGGGATCGAAGCCGCTCGGCGATTGCTCGCGCTCACCGAAACCTTCGATCGTCCGATTGACAGTTTTCTCCAGCTGTCATGGCTGACCGGTGTTGCAGTGATCGTGGTGGAACCCTCTGGGATTACAGAGGTTTCCCATCAACTCGGCGGCAGCACGATTCAGCTCAAGCAGCGGCCGGTACGAGAAACCGCTTACCGTAATTTCATCCGCCCCATCTACCGCTCACAGATCCGAGCAATGTCCACCTGGTCGGCACTCGTGTCCTAGTCGCGAGTTCAGGCCATGTTGAGTTCAGGCCATGTCGAGATCTGGCCACGATCGTTGCCCTGTGGCCAGCCGACCGAGGCCGATCCTGTCAGCGCATTTCGGGCTTAGGCAGCTCGGACGCCGCGCTCAGCCGATTCATCCGTATGGCCCGTGAGGTGCGCTACCGTCAACCGCGGATCATGTGCACGCCGCCAGGCCTGAGAGAACTGCAGCGCCGACCGCCGATAATGGGCATAATGATCGCCAATCTCGCGGAGCAACCTGCCGAAATGTTGTTCGTCGGCGGCGATTAGTCCAACGCTGCTCAGCGGGCGGTCGAGCCCCCGTGGCAGCCAATCAAGTTGCACATCGCTGGCTGGTGTCGCCTCGGCGAAGGCGTCGCGCAGCGTAAGCCGAACGCTCGTCGCCCGGGAGTCAATCCGCCACATGGCTCGTGGAGATTTCTCAGCAGCCCGCTGCCCCACCACCTGACAGAATGTCGACAGACTCTGCTCCGCCGCGTCAAACTGCTCCAGCTCAATTCGCAAGAAGCTGCCGAGAGCCTGCCCTCCGTGAAAGCTTAGGATCGCATCCCCGGCATCCTGAGGAACAGCGAGGGTTGTCGTTACCACACCCGGCTTATCAGCCGCCGTCGTGAAGCGTGAGGCATGAAGCTGCTCGGTGGCCGTTGCCGCGCTACTGACCAGTTGATCCAGATGCTCGAACCCAGCCTCAGCAATTTGCTCGGAAAGCCAGCATCCGGCCGGAACGATGACCGGGACTCCGGCACACAGGAACTCACACAGCACTCCCGCTCGCCGCGCATAGTATCGCCGGCTGTCATACATCAACAGGCCGATGTCGCTTTCGCGTATCAGTTGCACATAATCCTCCATCCCTAAAGGATGGGGAATCAACTTCACAGCCGGATTCTCAGTGGGATCAGCCGAACTCTGCTCGCCCGCAGGGTGTGGGAACCGGAGTTTCCGCCACTTGGATCGTTTCGCCTGGATCTGCAACTGCATGCGCCCGCTGGCAAAACACGATTCCCAGACTTCGGATAACGCCTGTGCGAGGCTTTGCTGTCCCTTTTCAGCACGAAATCCGCCGCCACAAGTGACTCTTAGCGGTGCCGAGGCGATTTCATCCCGGCGATTTTCCGAAGGCTGCATCGCCGGGTTGATGGGATAGGGGAGTTCTTTGAACTCAACCAGGCCGAGCTTGTTGTATTGTTGGGCTAACTCAGTAGAAGTGTTATAGAACCGCAGATCGATTCCCGCGGCGTTCTCCAGCGCTGCTTGAAAGTAGCTGCGAACCCAATCGGCGCGGGTTTGTTGTTGTTCGTATTCGCTCGGCCGTCCCTCATAAATCCCGAAATGAAATTGGAGGTGCCAGCGAGCATTGGAGGCAGCTGGATATCGTTGTAAGAACTTCGACAACGCCAGGAAGTCGAACTCCGATGCCGTCGCGAAAAAGACCTGATCACCCTGTTCTAAAGGGTGCTGTGCGAACACTTGCTCGCAAGCCAGACCAAAACGCCGCAATTGAGTCTGCCGGCGCCAGCGGTGCCAGTGATAGGAGGCGTTCCAGATCGAGCGCTTCGCCGCCGACGCCGCGGATTTCCCGTATTCCTCGGAAGCCTCTAGACCAACTGGCGGCAGGCCCGATCCGGAACTGCAGAGCGCGTAGCGGCTGTAGCTGCTGTGACGAAAACAGGGCAGGACGGCCCAGTGGCGAGGGACGCAATCTTGCCGGCGAAAATCCTGGTGCGTCACCAGGACAGGCGTGTCTCCTTGCTGCTCGACCGCACGCAAAACATGCAAGGCGTAATCGCAGGGATGCCCGCCAACGCTGCGCAGTGACTGGTCGATCAGAATGAACTTGGACATCAGGTCCTCAGAAATACGTTGCACAGCAAATGCGACGCTAGCACTGCCTGTACTCGCCGCTATGTCCGCGGGTAGGGCGTGTCGCTCCACAAGCGCAGGGTAAAGGCTTCCGCCCCGCCGCGTAAATATCGCTTTTTTTCCCAGATTGGCTGCTTTTCCGGAACAGGGCGAGACTGCGTCGGCACAGCAGAGAGCGTATCGACTGCTCGGCAGGTCCGGAGTGATGCTTAGCGAGCAGGTGGCGCTCAATCAGGGTTGATCAGAGCCGTCGATTGGTTCTAGGATCGGGCCGGAGCAGACGTTTAACTTCGCAGTTCGCCACGCTTAACCAAGGCTCCTAGGCTCTTTCCAATGGGTAGATTGCTCACGTCCCGCATTCACAAGGACGCTCAATTTTGAATGGATCATCGTCATGGGATTTATGGCGAATCCCGACAGAAGGGTGAGAAAAGGCTCACAGCGGCATCCATTCAGTACGATTCAAAACATTGATAACCGACCCAGTTGTTGAATAGGCCTGCCGGGAAGTGCCCGATGATCGCTGATGCAACTGGACTGCCGTGCGTCAGCTGTGGGCGCCATGTTCTAGGAGGACTGAACCATGACTTCCGTGCCGGTTGCTTACATTATTTTTAATCGGCCTGATTTGACCCAGGCGACGTTTGCGGCCCTGAGAACGCAGCAGCCTGCGGAGCTATTCATCATTGCCGATGGGCCTCGTCCGGGCCATCCGACCGATGCTGTCCGGTGCCAGGAAACACGGGCAATCGTTGAGCACATCGATTGGCCATGCCGTGTCCACCGCAACTATTCCGATAGCAATCTCGGGTGTCGCAAACGCGTCCTAAGCGGGCTGGACTGGGTGTTCGCGGAAGTGGATCGGGCAATCATCTTAGAAGATGACTGCTTGCCACATCCGGACTTCTACACGTTTTGCCAAACGATGCTCGATCGCTACGAGAATGACGAACGCATCTGGGTCGCTAGCGGCAGCAACTTTCAAAACGGAAAGCGGCGCGGTGATGCTTCGTATTACTTTTCGCGATTCAACCATTGTTGGGGCTGGGCCACTTGGCGACGTGCGTGGCAACAGAACGAGCCGCAGATGTCATTCTGGCCGGAGTGGAAACAATCGGAAGAGTGGAAGGCGATGTGGCCTCACCGGCGGATGCGGTCCTATTGGGAAAAGATCTTTGACAGGATGTATCGCGCCGAGATCGATAGCTGGGCGTATTCCTGGAAGGCGTCCGCCTGGTATCACGGCGGTTTGACTGCCACACCCAACGTGAATCTGGTGAGCAACATCGGTTTTGGCCCCGAGGCGACGCATACCCAGGTAGAGAGCCCGGTAAGCCGGCTGCAGGTTGCATCCCTCGGTCCCATCGTGCACCCGGAACGAGTGGAAGTGCACAAAAAGGCCGACAACTTCACCTATTGGTTTGCGTTCAAAGGGCGGCGGCAGGGATTCAAGAAGCAGGTGATACGTTCGGTAACGAAGCTCAAGCGGGCGCTGATGCGAATGAAGCATCGCATCGTAGGCTTAAGCGAAATGCCGTTCGTGAATCATTCGGCATCGACCTGAGCGCGACGCGGAAGTAGAGAGACATCGCTGGCTGGCGAGGCTGCCAGCTACGGGCTCTGGCCGGCTCGCTCTTGAGGTTTCACGCTCCGTCGGGTTGGATCGTCAAAACGCAGTGACTGGCTTTCAAGCCGCTCGCTGCAAACGATCTCGCCGGCAGTACAGGCGGTCGTGGTGCGAGAGGTCGGCGATCGCCTCATACCGGCTGCCGAGATAGCTTTCGATTTCTTCGGGAAAACGTTGCTCAACAAGGATGTAGGTTGGGGCATGGCGGTCGAGATCAAGACCGCGGAGCGCGCTGCCTTCGAACCCTTCGACATCGAGCGACAGCAGGTCGATCTGCTGGATTCCAGCGTCATCTAAGATGCTGGAAAGCGTGCGAGCTGGAACCGTGAGCGTGTAAGGTTGTACTCCTTGGACTTCTGCGCCTCGAGCGATGTGTTCTGCGTCGGCACCTTCTGTCTTCATCGCACCGGATACCAATGACATCAGGTTGCAGTATTCCATCTGGATGGTATCCGAGGGATAGTCGTCGGATACGAGTGCGGCGTTGAACACCCGGCACTTGGTCCGGTAGGTTCTGCACGCTTCGTACAACTCCGGGATCGGCTCGACAAGAATCCCTTTCCAGCCGCGGCATCGTTCGAGAAACAGCGTGTTGCTTTGCGATTTGCCGTTGTTCGCCCCGGCCTCGACAAACACGCCGTTGCGCAGCCTCATGATCGCATCCAGCTTGTGATCGAGGCGATTCAACGCGTAACTGCGACGGGTGATGCGATCTCGGAAGCTCTTGATCCCGAGGCCGATTTTTTGCAGCGTTTCCATTCACGTTTCTCGCGCTTGAAGGGCAGGACACGAATGCGGCCCCGTAGCGCTGATGATTGGACGCGGGGGGCTGAAGCCTGTCAAACAACCAGGCAGCGGACTGGCAGCTTCGGCTCGGCAGAAGCTACCCAAATAAGTCAGACGAAAACAAGGTGTTTGCAACCGACCATGGGCCGCGCACCAAGTCGCTTCATGCATTGGACGAAGTCAGATCCCGCTAGCAAATGACGTCGACGGAGAAGAACAAAGGTCGTGCGAGAAGACGTTGAGCGGGAACTGCTGTTGAAAATGTGGGCCTAGTTTGCCAGACTCGGCGCGCACCGCGGAGGTGCCATGCCACGAAACAGGGCGCGTACAAGGACGGATCGCGAGATGAGAGTCTCGATTGTCAACACGGAAGACCGAGGCGGTGCTGCCAATGCTGCCATCCGCCTGCATCAAGGTCTGCTGGCGTTGAATGTCGACTCGAAGCTGATCGTTTATCGTGGACGGGAGGCTGCCGACAACAAGATTGTACGTGCCCAAAAACCGATCGCGACGACCTTAGCGCAGTCGGCGATGCGGTTGTTCTTGTCGCACCATCGGGGGCTCGATAAATCACCCCGTTCAAAGCCGGTCAGCACCTGTGAATTGTTTAGCGACTGCCGTTCAGCGAATGGTGTGGCTCTCAAGCTTCATCCCGCTGAGATCGATGTTCTGAATCTTCACTGGGTGGCAAGGTTTGTGGATTTGCCGAGCTTGCTGCCTCGGTTTGCCGGCAAAGTGCCCATTGTCTGGACGCTGCACGATATGCAGCCGCTGACCGGAGGCTGCCACTACACGGCAGGCTGTGAGGCCTTCCGGTCGGGTTGCCAAAATTGTCCCCAGTTGATTCAGCCAGGCGCGAGGGATGCATCGGCGGAAATTTTTCAGGCCAGGCTGGCTGCATTAAGTCATTTAGGGGATCGCGATCTGCACATTGTGGCTCCCTCAAAGTGGCTGCTTAATGAAGCAGCGCGCAGCGCCGCCTTATCACGGTTCTCAGGAACCTGCATTCCGTACGGGCTGGATACCGATGCATTCCGGCCGATTCCAAAGGACTTAGCGAGACAGAAACTCGGACTGCCACGGCACAAGCGGCTGCTGCTCTTTGTTTCAGCGTGTGTGCAGAACCATCGAAAGGGGCTTGATCTTCTCATCGGGGCGGTGGCTCAAGCGAGGCAACGGTACCCGGATCTGCAGGTGGTGGCCGTGGGAGCGAAGGGAAAAAGCGGTGACGATCCGTTCGCTGGACTCGACATGATTACGTTGGGCACGTTGACGGACGAGTGTCGGTTGGCAGAAGCCTATTCGGCGGCAGATCTCTTTGTCATTCCTTCGCGCCAAGACAACCTGCCCAACACGATGCTCGAATCGATCGCCTGCGGGACACCCGTCGTGGGATTTGATATCGGCGGGATTCCCGATGCCGTCCGTCCGGGACAAACCGGTTGGTTAGCGAAACAACTATCTCAAGAGTCGCTGGCAGCAGCGATTTCCGAGGCATTGCTGGCGATGGAAGATCGTGGTTTGGTCGCCCGTTATCAGGCCAATTGCCGGCAAATTGCCGAAACGGAGTTTGCGCTCGTCCGGCAGGCAGAAGATTATTGCAAGCTGTTCCGCGGTCTGGTTGAACACCAGCGGAAATCGGTCGCTGCCTGACCCGCTGGAGTCGCTTCTGCAATCGACTCCGCGGTCGTCTAAACGCACACGCAGGGGCTGCGCGACCGGCTTGCGCTAGCCGCTTGGTTGGTCCATCAAATACTTGGCCGCCCGCTGCATCGGAGAGACGGCGAGTTCCTTGGCGATCGCCGCATTTTCTTCAATCGCTTCCCGGAGCGCCTCATAGCTCTCGGGAGTGCATTCTGCCAGGCTGCGGCATAAGTCGGCTTCCGTTTGGCATTCAATGATGCCAGCCGGATTGAACTGAGATGCGATATTAGGATCGCCCCAGTAGATAGGGATGGTGCGACACAATAAACAGTCGATCAGCTTTTCAGAGAAGTAGTTCGGAAACTGACTGTTTTCGATCACGACCGAAAAGTGAAACGGTGAGAGGGCCGTCTCGACACTGTCGACCGGGCAGAAACCTCGGCCAAAGAGCTCGAGCGGAAACCCTGAGGCCTTCGCCCAGTCAGCCACTTGATGGCGCAGTCGATGGCCCGGCGTGACTTGCTTTTTAGAAGCGATCATCGAAACGAGGCGCGTCTTGGCAGCAGCTTTCGGTAGGGGGCTGATAGAAGTGCCCCCATGGGGAAGGTGCACCGCATTGCGCAGCCGCCGTTGGAGTTCACGCGAGTACGTGAAGACTTTGTGATAGTGCCTTCCTAAGAATGGCATCATGCGGTAGTACCGCATTTGGATCGCCGGAGGCTCGATCATAATGAGCGAAACCCGGCAGCGAACGCTGTGCATGCTGGCCGTCAGTGCCCGCGAACTCATCGGAATCAGCAAGTCGTCGTCTGCGGAGAGTTCGGCAACGGTTTGGGCGTCGGAGGGCGCACTTCCGATTATCCCCGTTTCAGACAACAGGTGATTTGCAAGACGCGAGAAGTGCTTCCGCGGATGCCCATATTGCATCAGGACGACGGCCATTGAAGTTCGCAGCGGTTGGTTCGAGCAGGCTGATGGATGGGGCTCGTTAGCACGCGACGAGCTGTCAACGCCGGCCCCGCTCAGATAGAGAGCAGGGCGGCACGGCATCGTAGCTTTCGAGCCGTCACGTCCGAATGATAAGGTATTACCGGCCATGAATAAGTGGCTGCCGCAGGGCCGGCGCGTAACGCGCTGTGATTCCCACCGGTGCACGGAGGTAGCAGCGCCGGCTGGCGCGAATCACTGGCAGTTGGTTTGGGACAGCGTGGTCGGCTGGCGCCAGATCTCGGTCGCTCCCCAGAACACGAACAGGTAGCCAAAGAGTTCTAGGCCTTCTTGGATGACCGTTTTGGTCAGCGGGACATCGCCGTTACCGAGAATGGGCCGCCAGATCACTTGGCTGCCGAAGGTGCGACTGAGGACCAGGATGATCAGCAGCCCCATGGAGACCTGCAGGTAGGATCGGGTCCGCGCATATTTCGCCCACGACGACAGCACCGAGGCCTGCTGTTGAAACGCTGAAATGATGGCGAGCGCAGCGACCAGGACCGCCGGAAAAACCCAGAATCCGTGGGTCACTTTGTCCCAGAAATGATCGAGTTCCCGCACCAGCATGGTGGCAAAGAAACCTGAGGCCAGCAGCAGGATCGGGCGCATTTCAATGCTCCGCACCGCCGTCGACAGGAACAGGCCTGCTGAAATCAGCAGCAACAATTCTTGTGCAATTTCGGTAGCGGAGGCTTCCGATGGGGCACTGCCGATCAGTTGGGCATCGACAACCGCTAGCACGGGAACCGTGAGCGACAGCAGAGTGATCCAGGCCAAGCCTTTGAGCGACCGGAGAATCTCACGACGGTCGTCGTGGACCGTCGTCTCCGCAAGACCGGCGAGCGGACGCGCGTAGTAGCCGCTTGAAGGGCTCAGAAATTCAGTCGAAGTGGACATCCATGTCGCCTAAGTGCCAAGGTGGTGGGCGCTTTGCGTGTAAGTCACCCCAGCTGGTTTCGGCATTTGAAGTGGGGTTCGATTAGCCAAAATCGATGGGTTGGGCGGCAATTACTGCTGAAGCCGCTTTTGCACAATCTGCAGGTGGTGCCGCAGGTGTCCAGCAGTTAGCCACGCCAGGCCGCGAACGCTCAGCCGTTTTCCTTCGGCCACGCCGCTGCGATCCCAGCATTCCGGCTCGATCCGTTGCAGCAGCAACTGATTCGTTTGTCGCAAGAGATCCAGTTCACGAACCAACCGCTCTAGATCGCCTAGCCCAAAGCGGCTGTCGGCGTAAAAGTTCTCGTCCCAGCCGGGCAGTTCCGTCGCGTCGCCGGCGGCAAACCGCAACATGCGATAGCCGAACACCCGCTCGGCATCGGCGCAGTGAGCAAACACCTGGCGGATCGTCCAACCATAGGGAGGATGGATTTGATCGGCTTGGTCCGGACGAATTGTCGCGGCGATCTCCTGCAGCCAAGACCGCTGGGCCTGCAACACCTCCAGCACATCGCTTCCCGGAGTCGCTTCGATCAAGCCGCGGTGATAGTCGGCGGCGATTTCATGCGGCTGGCAGCGGCCGGAGACAAGCTTCGACATGAACAAACCCTGTAAGGAAAGGGCGAAAGCGTTGGTGAGCAGCGACCACTGAGCCGCTGCCCACACAAATCAACGTGAAAACCTGCTATACGCGAAGTCGCTGCAGGCTCCAAGGGCTATTCGCCGGTAAAAGCTCGGTTCCGCGAGCTGACGGGCAACCGCCGGCACCGCGACGGTGCCGGCAACCTTGCTCCTTAGGCGCCGAACTTGCCCATCCGCCCAGCGTTGCTCAGGGCCAGCAGCATCAAGTACTTCGCTTCGAAGTGACCCAGCCCGCCGGTGATGCAGGTCGATTCATTGAAGGCGGTGTGCGGGTCGGGGCGGCAGCAGTCGCTGGCCAGCAGCGTCGGCACCGGGTGCCAAGAGTGGGCCTTCAAGTAGCTCGGGGTGCTGTGGTCGCCGGTGACGATTAACACAGTCGGCGAGAGTTTTTCGATTTGAGGCAGGATGGCGTCGAGTTCCTCGATCCGTCGCACTTTCTCATCGAAGTTGCCATCTTCACCGGTGCTGTCGGTGTACTTGTAGTGCAGGAAGAAGAAGTCGTAGTCCTCCCAAACTTGCTCCAAAACTTCGACTTGTTCTTGGAGCGTGTTGGCCTGGCCGACGATCTTCATGCCGACCAAGTGCGCCAAACCCTTGTACATCGGGTACACCGCGATCGCCGCTGCTCGCAGGCCATAGACCTCTTCGTAGCTGGGCATATCGGGCTTGGCGGCAAAGCCCCGCATCGTGTGGAAGTTCGCCTTGGGCTGATCCTTGAGCAGCTCGCGGGCCTGGCGGAGGAACTCTTTGGCGACGGCCGCCGTTTTTTCGCTAGCTGCATTGCGAGCGACCGGATCGAGCGGCGGCACGCCGACCGCCTGTGGGTCGGTGTCGTTGACGTCGCCGCCCAGTCCCTCGCCGCGGAACACCACGACGAAGCGGTGTTCTTTCACCGGTTCAACGAAGATTTCGACTCCGGGAATTTGAATCTGGCGGAGGCTGATCGCGATCGGAGCGCTTTCTTCGGTGCTGATCCGGCCTGCCCGACGATCGGTAATGTTGCCATCAGGCCCGAGGGTACAGAAGTTACAGCGGATCGCGACGTCGCCCGCTTGCAGCGGAAACCCGATCCCCGTGGCTTCGAGCGCACCGCGGCCAATCTGGTACTGCAGTGGGTCGTAGCCGAAGAGGCCGAGGTGCCCCGGGCCGCTGCCCGGAGCGATGCCGGGTTTGACGGGAATGCTGGCACCCTGAACCGCACCTGCCGCGATCCGGTCAAGGTTCGGAGTGTTGGCGGTTTCCAGTTCGGTTTTGCCGCCGGGCGTCATCGGCAAACCGCCAAGGCCGTCGGCGACCAGCATGACGATCTTGGAGTCATTTTTGGCGATTAAGCCTCGGGTCAACTGATGCATGTCCATGAGCGGAGATCTCGACTGAGTCGGTAGGTATCTGGGGAAACAATGGCGTGGGAAGCAGTGTCAGACCCGGATGATCGCAGCCCTCGCCAGGCCGGTAGACGGAGCTGACACTGCTTCCCATGGGATGCCACAAAAATGGAGCACGCCATGGTTTAACAAATCGGGCGTTGGCGTCCCAGCGGCCCCCGCTACGATCGGCCTGAGCAATCGGCTACGTTATGACACCAAACTCGATTACCACTCGGTTGCCGCCGCATCCACGGACGCGCCGGCTCCCCGCTGCGTCAGAACGGACGCCGCTGGAAACCCATTCAGCAGTGGAACGCAGGGCGGAGCGTTCCTTGGCTGCCGCTGTCATTTTGATCCCCTTGCATCCTCTCCGCAGCGAACCACCATGACCCTACTGCGATTCGACCCCTCTGGCGCGATCAATCCCGAGTTCGGTGTCACCCGCGAACAGCTCTCTGCGCTGTATCCTCAGCTCGAGGAGCTGCGTCGGGAAATGGTGGAGGTCGACCCGCAACAGTACGCATCCGGCGAGGTGCCGGCGGAGAAGCAGCCGCTGGACGCGCGGTTTTACTGGCTGCCTCAGGAACAACTCGACGCTTACAAACAGCACCGCGAAGCGTCGGAGCTAGGGCGGATCTTCAAAGTCGCCAATTCGCTCGCCAGCGACATCGATGCCGTGGTGGTGCTCGGCATCGGCGGCTCCTACATGGGTGCGCGGGCGATGATGGACGCTTGCTGTGATCCGTACCACAACGAGTTGAGCCGTGCCGGCCGTGGCAGCCGGCCGCGAATGTATTTCGAAGGCAACAACGTCGATAACGATGCGTCGCAGGCGCTGCTGAGTCGCTTGGCCGCTGGTGGGTACGGCGAATCGCCCGCGGAACAGCGGCACGCGCTGGTGGTGATCAGCAAGAGCGGCGGGACGCTCGAGACCGCGGTCGCCTTCCGGCAATTTCTCGCTGCCCTGCGATCGTCGCTCGGCGTCGAGGCCGACAAGTGGCTGCCCAAGCTGGTGATTCCCGCCACCGGCGACGGCGGCAAGCTGCATGACCTAGCGACGGCGATCGGCTGCGAAGAGATCTTCAGCGTGCCCGATGGCGTCGGTGGCCGCTTCAGCGTGCTCTCGGCAGTCGGACTGTTGCCCGCCGCGATGCTCGGGCTGGACTGCATGAAGTTGCTCGAAGGCGCTGTGGCGATGAACCGGCACTTCGAAACCGCACCGCCGGAAGAGAACGTGGTGCTGCAGTACGTCGCCGTCAACCATTTGCTCGCCCAGCACCGCGACAAATCGATCCGCGTGTTGAGCGTCTGGAGCAAGGAACTCGAAGCGGTCGGGCTGTGGTACGACCAACTGCTGGCCGAGTCCAATGGCAAGGCAGGCAAGGGCGTCACGCCACTGACCACCGTCAACACGCGTGACTTGCACAGCCGACACCAGCAGCACCAGCAGGGCCGCAACGACAAGGTGTTCAATAACTTGATCGTCGATTCCTATCGTACCGATCCACTGTCGGTCGGCTCGAGTGAGCTGAACCAGGACACGCTCAACGATATCGCCAACAAGAACCTGACCGACATCATGGCCGCGGCGATCAAGGGCACCAACGACGCGCTGCACGCTGA
>CALELC010000204.1 GCA_937904535.1 uncultured Planctomycetaceae bacterium | reverse complement strand
TGTTCCTCCGCGTTGCCAATGACTTCTTCGCCACCAATCGTCCAGTCCTGACTTTGCACCGACTGGACCATGCCTCGCACCGACCGAAAGTACTCGCCCCAAAACTTTGCCCATGGCAGACCGGTCGCGATCAAGAACAACGCGAGTCCTACAATCCAAAATCCGGTGACAGCATGTAGATCGCGCCAAAACACTTTCCGGCCAACCAACAATCGGGGATAGAGAATCCCGCCCCAGCCGCGTTGCCTCCGAGGCCACCACAAGCACATCCCCGTCAGCAACATTACCACCGTCCATGAGGCCGCCAACTCGACGACGTTCGAACCACGGACTCCCAGATGAAGTTGGCCGTGCAGCGTTCGCACCCAACGGATAATGGTCGCCTGATCGAGCCGCTGTCCCAGCACCGCGCCGGACTCGGGATGCACAAAAACCCGGTACTTCTGCCCCTCCTGCTCAACGAGCACGCTCGCGGCAGCCTGTTCGTCCTCCGGCAACTGATACTGCCGTGGTACGCCCGACGGATTACTCGCAAGCGCCGAGCGAACCAGCGCATCCGCTGGCAGCCGCGGCCCGTTGATCTGCAGGTTGTGATACGCACGATCCTCCCAGCGATCGATCTGCGGTTTAAATAGATAAATCGCTCCAGTGATCGACAACAGGATCACAAACGGAACGCAGAAGAGGCTGGCGTAAAAATGCCAACGCCAGATCGCGCGGTAATCGGGCCAACGGTTGTTCGAGTCGCGACGGAGGGATGTCGAGTTCATCAGCGGGTTGGAGATCCGTAGGGGTGAATCGTCAGGAACGGCAAAAGACGCGGACCAGTGGCTAAAACCCACCCATCACTTCGCCTCCATTGCAGCTGTGCAGCGCCCGCGACACCGTCGTATCGATGCTGGCGCCGAGCAAACGGACAGATCCGTCTGCTAAGGCAACGTTTGCTCCGCCGGGATGAAAGCTACGCGGACCAAAGAATCCGGTGAAATGCGTGACCACGTCCGGGATGCGGCTATTGGGAGCGTGATAGCCATTGGTGAGCGTGCAGATCGCTCCGCTGAATGCCCATGAAACACCGCGGCCACGGAGCGCAGGGCTGCTGCCACCGCGCCAATGGGTGAAGGACTCCCAATCGGAATCGAGCTGGGGGTTGTGGATCATCCCCGAGGCATCGACATAGCCGCTCCACGGCGCCCCCGTCGCCTGCAGCCCCGCCGTCGCGTGCAGGGCAGAGCTGACCCCGGTCGAGCCGTTGAGCGTGTACTGGTAGGGAAACTTAGGGGACGCACCAGCAGGCATCTGGATGTCGTCACCGATGCTGCGAATGGCTTCACTGAGCAACACCGTCTGTGAGGCTCCATCGGTGATTTGAGCAAACCCCGTCTGCGACCGTTGGTACACGATCCCATCGGTCGGCCACCGCAGGTCATAGTTTTTGCCGGTACCGCTGCCGTAGTTGACCATGTAGTTAAGCCCGCCGTACCCAAACACCTGACCTTCGACCTGGACCGAAGTTACTCCCGGAGCCGGATCGCTGGGGCAAAGAAATACCGGGAGCGGCGTAGCAAACGCGGCTACGAATTGGGGATGCGGAATCTTTGCGCTGAAGGGGCCGCTGAAGGCCGGCAAGCTGTAATCCAACAGCTCATGCAGTGCGACCTGTTCGGTAAACGGCAGCAACCGGGCTTGGACCGAGAAATCAGCATCCACCGCCCCCGCCATCGGGAAGCGGCGATAACTCGATTCGTAGTTCAGCATCGCGAGTGCGAGTTGCCGCAGGTGATTACCACACTGCATCCGCCGAGCCGCCTCGCGGGCCGCCTGGACTGCAGGCAGTAACAGACCGACGAGCACCCCGATGATGGCGATCACGACCAGGAGCTCGACGAGCGT
>CALELC010000203.1 GCA_937904535.1 uncultured Planctomycetaceae bacterium | reverse complement strand
ATCTATCCTGAAGGTCACATTGACTTTTCACTCGTCGAAGGCGACTTCTTCAAACTTTACGTCGGTGTTGGAAATCGCAAGAACTACGATTCGCTGGCAACCAATGCTTGGGACCGTGCCGCCGATGGCAGCGAATGGATCAGCATGGAACCGGGGACGTTCTTTGAAAGCGTGAATGACGTGCAGCCCGATGGCTCCACTCTCAATCGCACCTGGGCAGACCTGGCTAGCAACAACAGCCGTTACTCGTTCCTCCACACACTCATTCCCACGCACCTCGGATTGGATCCGTCGCATGTGTATGAGGGCCAGCCGCGGGCCGATATTCCCGCGCAGCTGTACTTCGAGAATTTTATCAATGGTCCTTCAGCCAACCCGGACTACACGTTCTCGATTCGCGGCCATTTCTATGTACAAGCTGCGTCCGAAGGCAGCCAGAACCAGCAGTTAGCGGCCCTGATCAAGGTTGCTCAGTTGCTGACCAAGTTGATTTTGTCGCTGTTCTAATCGTCAGCGTCACCTGCTGGTCCCTGCAAGGTCTACCGCACCTTGCACTTGAACTCGACGGTCGCACCTTCGCCGACGTTGAGTTCTTCGCTGAACTTCCAAGTCAGACGTAGTGAACTGCCTTCGTTTTCCTGCGTTGAAAACTCGGCCACACGGGTGCTCGTCTGACTCTCCGGCACGTATTCCAAGCGGGTCGTGAGATTATCGGTCAACACGATGTCGTGCAGGGGCGAGTCGCCGACATTGTCGATCCGCAGCACGAACGTCACGATTTCGCCGGGCAGGGCATCGCGTTTGTCGGCGAGCTTGCAGACTCGCAACCGTCCCGCATCGGCCAACTCATAGACGACCAACTCGTGTGCAGCTTGATCACGCGTGATCGTAGCGGCGGTTTGACCGGCGACCGCGACGACAACTTCTTGATCGACGGACCAGATCGTAGCCGCCAGCGACGCTTCTTCGATCAGTGCCTTGTCGCGATCGATCAGCACGCCGCGGTTGATGATCGCCAGGTTCGCCAATAGTGCCAGCGATTCCGCAGCTAGGACAGGCTGAAGCACGTTCTCAACTGGGACACCGCGATCGCGAGCTCGCATCGCATCGGGCCCGCGAGTGCGTTCTCGCAACACCAGGGCATCACGCCCTGTGACGCTCAGACCGGGCTGTTCCCTCTCGATCCGGATCGGTCCATCGCGATGCAGCACCCGCTGCGGGCCGATGGCCAATTCGCCGAGTTCAGCACCGGTCACGCGCCGGACAACGCCGAACCGGGGCGCGTACAAACACACCTGATTGCTGGCCGTTACGTTGACTTCGCCGCGATCGGTCGTGTACCGCGCGACGGTATCTTCAAGACCGACTCCGACGATTTGGTCGCCAACCCGGGCCCGCGCCGCAGGGGGCGCATCGCCGCCATCGCAGAGGAACTCATTACCGTCGATCCCCTGCGGATTCGGGATGAACGCAGGATAGGGAGCATAGCCGTGGGCCGTTCCCACCGTGCCTGCACCACCGGCCGCCGGTGGGCAAGTTGGGCATGGCTCCTGGTCGCTGAATCGCTCGGTGTGAGCGACTTGCGCGATCGCAGGGGCGCTTTCATGCGGCGCAGCCTGAAGCTGTCGTTGCGTTGTGGCAGCTTGCCCAGTCGGTGCCACGGTAGCAGGACGCTGTGACGAGGCAGCGCTGCCCGTTGCCACCGGCGACATGGGCTGGGCGGGCGTGTTGGGTGACGGTGTCCCTGGCCGGCCGGTGACGGCACATCCGGTGAGCGAGAGCGTGCTGGCCAGTGCCCATGCGTGGACCGGTGTCAGGCCGCAGGGGAGTGGTCGGAGAATACGCATAGTTCGGGCCGGCTGGCAGGTTTAGGAAAAAATCGGCAGCAATCGCTTGCGCGCCGGTGGCGTTGACGCAGGTCTCACCGAGTCACAGCACGCTCGGGCGCTGCATTCAGGTGTGACACTCGTCCTGCGGCAGTAGTGGGAACGGCGCGAGCCTCGCCGACCTGTTCTGGCTGATAGGCAGGAATGGCAACCCACGGCGGAAAACCAAAGAAGAACTGCGGTAGCAGTGCCTCGTGCGATGGCGGGGTCAGTGAACCGATCCGCACGATCGCCACCGGTCGGCCGAGGGTGTCGGCCACATGCAGCGGATCTTGGTTGGCCGCCACATCAAATGCTTGTGACGATTCTGGCGTGGTGGATACCGGAAGCGCCGCGGTTGCGTCTTCGAGGTAAATCACGCGGGTGACGAGTTGCCCGGCGAGTGCGGCCAGCAAATCATCGAGTTCTAGGTTGATCGGGATCGGATACCGCGCGGCCAAGTGGTGAGGCGGATAGGTGCGATCGATCACTTCCACCGTCGGGTAGAGTTCTTCGCCTTCGTAGCCGGGAATGGACGTGACCTTGAAGCGATACACGGCACCGACCAACAGTCCCGCGTGCAGGGGGCTGGCGGAAGTCGCCGGCTCTTGGAACACGCCATCGACGGCCATTGCAAAGGCGGTCGATTCGGGCCCGCGAAAAGCGACGGGCTGATAATAGCCGCCGACAGCTCCCCAGCGTTGCAGGCGGGCCGCTCCGACAACGCCCGGGGGACTATCAGCCGAATAGACGCGGTGGATTCCGCCTGCGTTGCCAGCGGGAGCAGGCAACGCGCTTCCAGCAAACTGGCCGTATCCGGTGTCCGCCGAGACCGCGGTGGCCAGAGCGGCCAAGCAGAAGTAGGTGGCCGAACGAGTCAGCAAGCGCCAATCCAATCGCATCGGAACTTCTTTCACAATGAGCTTCCGGGTGTTCCCAGCAGCGACGAGTCGCGACTGAGAACACCCATTTGTTGAATCCGCCGTTGTCGGACTACTGAACCCGTTGGCTAGCAGCGTCGAAGTGCGGCCGACCGTGCGGGATTCCCGGATGAACATTCTGCTCGGTCAGGTGAATCCGGCTGACCGGGTTGGGATAGCTCTGTCCCGGAGCCTGGCGAACGTGCATCTTGACGTCGCTCACCGGTTGCGGCAGGTGCATCGGGGTGTGATTCTTGATCACGTGCTTCTGCAGTCCAGCCGGAGCTCCCAATGGAATGTGGGGCGGTCCGGGCAATCCGATCGGCGTGCCGGACATCGGCATGCCGTACTGAGGTGCCGTGACACCGGCGACCATTCCGGGCAGGCTCGGCGGCATCAGGCTGCCACCCATGCCAGGTCCGGCCGGGCCACAACCTTCGGTCATCGAGGGGGCAAACGGCGTCGGCATTCCGGGAACTCCGGCACCGACCATGCCACCGGCGACCATGCCGCCAGCTTGTCCACCGCCAGCCATTTCGATGTCCTTGTCACCCAGGCGGACAATCGCCAGGATCGAACCGCGACGGTCGGCTTCGACGATCGGGTCGACGCCCGGATCCAACCGAGTGCTGACGATCGTGTCGATACCAGCCAGCGCCGGACCTTGGAAATCAGGATCCGGCAGGTAGATCACCTTGGTGACGAAGTTGCCGGTCAAAACCTGATCGAAGTCTTCGTCGGTGAACTGAACCGGGATCGAGTTATGCGCCAAGTACGCACCGGTCCGGGGGTTGGCGTAGGCCAGTTCGAGCGTCGGATAGAGCTCGACCCCTTCGCGGTTGACGATGTTGGTGATCTTCAGCCGATACAGCCCGCCCTGCGGGAAGTTCTGACGAGCCGGCACAATCAGCGGCTCACTGTCGAACTGCCCACTGCCCGTGGCATCGTAGCGCACATGCATGGAGTCCGGGCGACCGAAAGTTACCTGAACCGTTTGCATCGCTGCCGGAACCATCGCACCGGCCGGCAACACACCGCCACCCAGCGGCACGTTCCCCATGCCGCCCGCGATTCCACCGCCCAATCCATGCGGACCGCAATCAGCATAGTTGGTCAGTTGAACATCGCCTTGAGCCATGCCGGCGGGACCGGTCGGTCCCTGGTTGGCGCCAAATTGACCGGCCGCAGCCGGCATTTGACCGGGCGGGCAATCGCCCATCATCCCGCCCTGGCCCATCATGCCAGGTCCCATCATTCCAGGTCCCATCATTCCGGCGCCCATCATGCCGGCACCAGGAGCAACTGGCACGGGACGGATCACGCCGGGGCCCGGGCCACCGACGCCTGGACCGGGCTCCATCAAACGTTGTTCAGGAGGCAAATTGTGTCGGACTGGCACACAGCCAGTGGCCACGGTAGCCGCTGCAACGAGCAGCGTCAGTTGGGTGACAGGGCGTCTCATTAATTTCCCCCGGCCTCGGTTGGCCATCCTTGGTGATGCTCGGCCGTCGCCGTAAACAAATCTTCAATTGGAACGGTGGTCACGGATCGAATCAGTTCTTTCCGTTGCAAAGCGGGGTGCGGATCTGGCTGGACTCACGGCGGCCACGATGTTTACGATCGCGGCTACCCGATGTCCCACGGACCAACGTCCGCGGCAAATCATCTGGCGCACCTGCTCCCGGATTTCAGCATCGGCATGGAGCCGTCGGATTCTTTGGTAAAACCCACACAACCGGTCCAAGAAGTTGATGCGTTGCAATCGCCACAACAGCTACTCTGTCCCCACGATGGCGCAGTGGCAGAATGGCCGTGCGCGCGGCCTGATGGCCACGATCCTGGGGAGTGCGGTGCGGCAAGGACTTACGGCGTGTGCAGCGAGTTGGCTGGCGATGTGGGTCGCACCAGCAGCACTTGCCGAATCCGCCCCCCGCGTCGTCCGCCCGATCGTCTCGCCCCAAGATCAAGCCAACCTGTTGGTCCAACGAACGATTGAACGTCTGGCGCTCGGCGACGCCTTTGATGCCAAACTTCGCCAGCGGATCTGGGTCGGCGGGCGAGAAGTGACCGGCATCGGACACTATGAACAAAGCGGCGGCGGGACCGGGCGTTTCAGTCTGGAAATGACCGTTCACGACGGCGACGCCCGACAGAGTATTCGTCAGATCTCCGACGGCAAGCTCGCCTGGATCCGCACCCAGCTCGGCGAATCGATTTCATTGCGGCGTGTTGACCTAGGCCGAATCGACGAAGTGTATCGCGAGCAGATCCGCGCCGAAGCGAGTCCGCTCGCAGGCACCAGCCGACCGACAGCAAACGCTGCCGCTGCGAACGTTACCCCGCCCTGGATGCGGGTGGGAGGTCTGGTGGAACTGATCGACCAGATCGCCCGCGACTATGACCTGCGGGTGGGGAAAGGCACGATTGACAAGAAGCCGGTCTGGATCGTTCGGGGTGTGCTGAGTGAGCCTGCCTGGACTCGCGTCCAAGACGCCGGCGAGCAGCTTGCACTTTGCCCCTACGAAGTTCAACTGGCGATCGCCGCCGCCGGAGATGCCATAGGTTTTGGAGTCGGCTTGCCGGTGCAAATCGAGTTCTATAGCAAACCCGCGGCCGAATCCTCGGCGCCCGCAGCTAGCCCGGCTGGCGATGCAGATCCCGTTACCGAGACGCCGCGAACCGGCACGAGTGACGCGCCGCGCGGTCGTTTGATCAGCCTGTTGGAAATCTACGCGCTCCGTCGCATCCAGCCTTCCCCCGAGGAACGTTTCCGTTACAAGGGTGACGAACCGGATGTGACCTTCTCCAATGACACGCGGATCTATCTGGACCGGTTGACGCCGTAGCCGCCGCCCAAGCGGCACACAACTTGCTTTGTATTAGCGGCCAAGCGAGCTGATTTTCAGCTGCGCATTCGATGCAGTCGCAACTTAGCAGGAGAACTCCGATGACGAACGTTAATACACCCGGTGCCGCCGACGACCTGAGCGCATGGGAGCGGATCAAGAAGGCATTCGCGAACGACTGGGAGCAGACCAAGGCCGATTTCGGTGTCGCCGGTGCGCGCGACATGGATCAAGACGTCGACGACACGCTCAAGCAAGCTGTCGGCTCTGATGACGCCTTCGAAAACCATGAGCAAGCCTTCCGCTTCGGCTACACAGCTCGCGGACGGTATCACTCGGACTATCCCCAGTGGAGCGACGATCTGGATAGCCGCTTGCGAAAAGAATACCAGGGCAATTACGACGCCGATCGCCGGTACATCCAGCACGCCTACGGTTACGAACCCAAGACCTAGTCGAACGGTTGAAGTGCAAAGGCCCGGCAGTGCCGCGGCCTCAGAACCTACGTGTTCCTTCTACTCCTACCCGCCGCGTCAACCTGTGGTCAGCTTTGATTGCAAAACGTGCAACCTGGCTGCACGTTCGCTACACTGTTGACACGTTATGGCGGCCGATTGAACCTTGATGCCGTCGGGATTCACTCGATTGCGTCCTGCATTGGTAGGGTGTGGATGAGAAGGTTAAGACGAATCGTATTGGCACCGTCACCGACCGGCCAAATAGTTGGCGGGCTGGTGATCAGCATGGGCATCCTGGCAGGTCTCTCCACAGCATCGGCTGCTGATCAGCTCCTCGATAATCGCACCGCGACCGGTGAAGCCGAGCGATTCTTTGAGAGTGAGGTGCGGCCACTGCTGCTCAGCGCTTGTAGCGATTGCCACGGCGCTCGCAAAGCCGAATCCGGCCTTCGCTTGGACGTCGCTGCGGGCATGCAGTCCGGTGGCGATAGTGGGCCGGTCATCGACCGGGAACGTCTTGACGAGAGCTTGCTGCTGCAAGTGCTCGGCGACGACGGGCCGGTCCAAATGCCGCCTGATGAGAAATTAACAGCGTCTCAGATCGCAACGCTCCGCCGCTGGGTGCAACTCGGTGCTCCCTGGCCCGCCGAACCTGATGAAGTCGCAAACCCCTTGGGTCTGCGCGCTGGACCGATCACCGCAGCCGAACGAGCGCACTGGGCTTACCAGCCAGTGCGCAAACCGCCAGTCCCCGATTTGCAAACCGAGTTGCCTGCCGAGCAGGCCGAATTGGCTGCCTGGGCCGAGACCGACATTGATCGCTTTATTCTCGCTGGCTTGGTCGACCAAGGTCTGCAACCCACCGGCGATGCAAGTAAGCAGCAGTGGCTGCGACGCGTGACATTTGACCTGATCGGCCTCCCGCCAACGCCAGCCGATGTTGCCGACTTCCTCGCCGATGACTCGCCAGGTGCCTCGACCAAGGTGATGAATCGGCTGTTGGAATCGCCGCATTACGGTGAACGTTGGGGCCGTCACTGGTTGGATCTGGTCCGATACGCTGACACCGCCGGGGATGGAGCCGACTATCCGATCCGTGAAGCTTATCGCTATCGCGACTATGTGATCAGCGCTTTCAATGCCGACAAACCTTATAATGAGTTTGTCCAAGAACAGATTGCTGGCGACCTACTCGCTCATCAAGCTGCCGCTCGCGGCGCAATCACACCCGAGAAGTTCGCGGAGCAGGTCACGGCAACTGGCTACGTCGCGATCACCAAACGCTTTGGGTACAACATCAATACGGAATTCCAGCACCTGGATATTGCCGATACGCTCGACAACCTTGGTCTCACCTTTCTAGGACTGTCGATCGCCTGCGCTCGCTGCCACGATCATAAGTATGATGCGATCACGGCGGAGGATTACTACGCTTTATATGGCATTTTTTCGAGCTCTCAGTACAGCTTCCCTGGCGGAGAGGAATACAAACGGCCTCATAACCTGATTCCCCTGGCGCTGCCTGAACAGGTGCAGGCTGCACAACAGCGGAAGGCCGAGGAATTGGCGGCGTTGGAACAACAGGTAGCCGCGATTCAGCAGCAGCGCAGCGAGTTGCTAGCAGAGACACGTTTGGGTGTCAGCCGTGATCCAGGCTGGGAGTTGCAAACGCTCGGTCGCCCCGGAGGTTCCCCCTGGTTTACAGCCGGCCCGAACACGATCGTCGCCGAGGCGCAAAGTCCCTACACCCACGTCTATCCGGCAGGTGGCCAGGGAGTGCGGATTGGTCACGGCACGCCGCATGACGGAATTCGCCAGGAGTTTGCCGACGTGACGAGCGAACACACCGACGTGTTCCACTTCAACCTCGATTTTCGCAACGTAGAAGCGGTCGAGGGCGATGGTGGCTACCGGTTCTATCTAGGCCGTGGTGCCATCGCGTCGCTTGCGCTCGAATGCAGCATCAATTCTCATCAGTTCGTGGTGCGTAACGGCGACACCTTTGAAGTTGTTCGCAACCTTGAACCAGGGGTTTGGTACAACCTGCAACTGTCGATCGATATCGGAGCTAAGACCTTTTCTGGGCGCATCGGCCGGCCAGGTGATGTTGTCGAGTATAAGGATTTTGCTACAGCTCCCGGTTGGGACGGCGTACTCAATACATTTGTGTCCGACGGATTTGGTCAAGTCCTCACCACTTCACCCACGCGCGATATCGACAACGTTGTCGGTCAACTGACGCCCTTCCCGCCATTGCCGGACGCTCTGCCGGAAATCACCACCACGGATGAAGTCGCGAGCAGCTTCCGTCGCGTGAAGCAGCAGCTACAAGAGTTCGACGAGAAGTTGGCCGCCGTCGCCGCTCAACGGGCTGCGATCGAATCACGGGTCGATTTTCCAATGGCCTACGGCGTCGTGGAAGGATCGCCGGCGGACACGAGATTACAACGGCGTGGCGAGCCGGACCGGCTGGCCGACGTGGTGCCGCGGCGGTTTCTGGAAATCCTCGGCGGTGACCGACTACCCGCCGGTGCGGGCAGCGGACGGCTGGAACTGGCGCAGTGGTTAACACGGCCGGACAATCCGCTCACCGCAAGAGTGATCGTCAATCGTGTCTGGCAACACCTCTTTGGACGAGGCCTCGTGGAGACGCCGAGCGATTTTGGTGTGCGCGGACAGCCGCCCAGCCATCCCGAACTGCTCGATTATCTGACGGCTGTGTTCATTGAAGATGGTTGGTCGATCAAGCGTTTGCAGCGCCGAATTTTGAGCTCACATGTCTATCGACTGTCGAGCGAAGCCACAGCTGAACAGCGAGAGCTCGATCCCAGCAACCGTTGGTTCGGGCGGCATCGGCGGCGGCCGCTGGACGCTGAATCGATTCGCGATGCAATGCTCGCGGCGAGCGGACAACTGGATCAACCGCCCAGCGGGCCTCATCCCTTCCCTGATGTCAGCACCTGGAATTACACGATTCACTACCCCTTCCACGCGGTCTATGAATCCAATCATCGCAGCATCTATTTGATGATTCAGCGGGCGCGGCGGCATCCGTTTCTCGCATTATTTGATGCGGCCGATCCCAACATCAGCACAGCGACTCGGCAAATGACGATTACGCCGACACAGAGCTTGTACTTGATGAATGCTCCCTTTGTGCATACCCAAGCTGCGGCGCTCGCCGAGCGTCTGCTAAGCAGTTGCAATGTGAAATTACAACGACCCGACGAACAGCAGCAACGAGCTGCCATTCAGCAAGCCTATCAGTTGACGCTCAGCCGTCAGCCGAGCGATTCGGAACTTGACCTGGCGCTGCAATTCTTGCATGAATCGTGCGAGCTTGAGGATCAGGCCGGCGAAGCAGTTCAGCGCGCGGCATGGGAAGCGTTTGCCCGGGTGCTGCTGACCAGCAACGAGTTTCTTTACATCGACTGAGGTTTCCAGCCATGACTTGCACCACTCGACCGCTCTCCCCTGGCATCTCTCGGCGAGAGCTCCTGCAGCGCGCTGCGGGCGGCTTTGGGTCGTTGGCCCTGGCCGGAATCCTCGCAGAACAGGCTCAAGCGGAGGCGCGAGATCCGCTCGCTCCTCGACCTCCCCATTTTGCGGCGAAGGCCAAGAACGTGATCTTCATGTTCTCGACCGGCGGGGCATCTCACGTCGACACCTTCGACTACAAACCGAGCCTGTTCGCCAATCACGGCAAATCGATCACGATTGATAACTGGCAAGGTAAAATCGGCGAGTTCACTCGCTATCTCAAACGCCCCGACTGGGAGTTCAAACCGCGAGGCGAGAGTGGCATTTATGTCAGCGATTTGTTTCCGCATCTAGGCGAAGTCGTTGATGAGCTTTGCATCCTCAACTGCGTCGAAGGTGACCATACCGGTCACGACAAAGCGACGATGGGAATGCACACCGGGTCGTTTAATTTTGCTCGCCCGAGCATCGGGTCTTGGGTCAGCTATGGTCTGGGGACTGAGAATCTCAACCTGCCTTCGTTTATGGTGCTCGCCCCGGCAGCACCCTATGCCGGTGCCCAGGTGTGGGGCAGCGATTTCTTGCCGGGATGTCATCAAGGAACCCACGTGCAGCCGGGCCCCGACCCGTTGCCCAATTTGCAACGGCTGTCGGCCAGCGAAGCTTTGCAGCGACTCGAGATGCGACTGCGCGACCAAGTCAACGCAGCCCATTTGCAGCAACGCGCCGGCGACGCAGCCCTGGAAGCGCGTATCCGCTCGTTTGAAACCGCATTCGGAATGCAGCGAGAAGCGCCCGAAGCGTTCGATATTTCGCAGGAAAGCGAAGCGACCCTGAGTTCCTATGGCCTGAAACCCGGAGACACCTCAGGGTTTGGTTGGCAATGCCTCGTGGCACGTCGTCTCGTCGAACGCGGGGTACGGTTCATCGAGTTGATCGACACCGGATCGGGCTCCGGTGAAAACTGGGATTCGCATGGCGACATGCAAGCGCACGCACCGCTGGCCAAGGCGATCGACCAGCCACAAGCCGCGCTGATTCGGGATCTGAAACAACGCGGCCTGCTGGATTCAACCTTGCTGGTTTGGACGACTGAGTTCGGTCGCACGCCGTATAACACCAGCGCCGATGCGAAAGGACGCGAACATCACCACCAAGTTTTCTCGTCCTGGTTGGCTGGCGGCGGAGTCAAAGGCGGATTGGTCCACGGCAGTTCGGATGAACACGGCATCGGGCCGGGCGAAAACCGTGTTCATGTCCATGACCTGCACGCCACCATCCTGCATCTCTTGGGACTCGATCACGAACGTCTGACGTACCGGCATGCCGGTCGCGATTACCGCTTGACCGATGTAGCCGGAAAAGTCGTTAAACCGATTTTGGCCTAGACGTCTCAATCAAACAGATTCATGCCGCCGGTATATTTGTAAACGGTATCGCGATCGAGTTCGAGTCCGAGCCCCGGAACGCTCGGAATCGCTAACATCCCGTCGCTGTCCAATTGCCAGCCACCGACCGTGATGTCATCGATAAATGGAGAGCCGGTCAGGTATTCAACCATTTCGGTTCCGGAAATTGCGGCCGCAAGATGCAGGTCGGCCGCTAAGCCGACGGCGGTGTTCCAACCATGCGGGACAAACTGAATGCCATGGTCTTGGGCTAACCAGGCAATTCGGCGTTCCTCGCTGATTCCGCCCACCTTGGTGACATCCGGCTGCACGATATCGAGCGCCCCGCGAACGATCCAGGGCTGAAACGCCTGCCGGCGTGTGAGCACTTCGCCTCCGGCGATCTTGACCGGCGAATGTTCGCGAAGTCGGATGAAATCGTCGATTGCATCGGGCTGCAGGGCTTCCTCGAACCAAGCCACGTCATAGTCCGCCAGCATTTTCGCGGTGTTCAGCGCCCACTTATAACCATTGGACCAATAGGCATCGCTGCCGCCGGCATCCACCATCAGTTTGGCATCGGCACCGATCGCCTCCCGCGCGGCTTTGACAATCGCTTCATCGACAGCAGCGCTGCGCCGCCCGAAGGGCCCCCAGCCAATCTTGAATGCCCGGAACCCCTGCGCGCGAACACTCTGCAAGTGATCGCGCAGTTTCTCAGGTTCATCCATCAGCAGCGACGCGTAGGGTTGCACCCGCTCCCGATAACGTCCGCCGAGCAACCGGCTGACCGGTTGGCCGGTCGCCTTACCAAGCAAATCCCAGAGCGCAATATCGATGCCGCTGATCGCATGGGTGATCGAGCCACCGCGTCCCAGCCAAAACATGTGTTGGTGCAGCTTTTCGCTGACCCGTTCAGGCTCCAACGCCGATTCGCCAACGTACAGCGGCTGAAGTACCTGGAGTGCCGCCTGTACCAAGGCATCGTTGGTAAACACACTGCCCAGACCGACTAATCCTTCGTCCGTATGTACGGTAACCAGAGTGTGCACACAGTCCTCGGGCCGCAGTTCATTGCTCCAGCCACCTTCAGGTGTAGCACCGCGCAGACCGGCACAGCGGATCTCACGAATCTTCATCAACAGTTTTCCAGCTACAGGAATGTGTATTAAACAGGGACAGCCAACCTAGAAACGGCGGAACAGTTCCGCGCGTGGGGCGAATTCGACCTGCTCATCCAATGGAAAAATCGGACGAGGACAGCGGGTGTGGCCAAGATATCTCAGGTTCGCACTCGAAGAACCAGGGGCATCGATCAAGACCATTCGCGAGCACCAGTCGGCATACATATGCGGCTGGCAGTGCGGTGACTTGACCACAACGGCGTCAAACGCCCGTGGATTTTGGCCGTGCGCGAAGAACAGCGAACGGTCGTAAAGATTGACCGCGCGACTGGTGACCACGACGGTGAACGGCCCCGACTGCAGCACCGCGGTCGGTCCCGCGTGCCACAATTCACCGAACGACTCGCTGCGGAACTCGCCATCCGACAACAGTTTCACTTTGGCTGTGATCTCTAGCGGCTTAAAGCGAGCCGGATCGAGCGTGCCGCCGAGCGTGGTGGAAATCGTGCCGCCGATTCCTGCGGCAAACGCTTGGCGAACGGCTGGAGCATCGACGATCGGCAGCAACGTCCGGCCCTCGTATCCAGCTCGCAGCAGCTCGCGCAAGACCGCGTTGCTGTCCCCGGAAGCACCTGAGCTGGTGGCATCAGCGGCATCGACCAGCGCCGTGGTTCCGCCGATCCCCGCCAACAGCTGGGCCGACATCTCCTGCAGGCTGACTAAAGGGACGAACATCGATTCGTGGCGATCCCAAAATGCCTCCGCCAACCGCAGCGCCTCGCGCTGAGCCAGTTCAGCATCCTGATCGGTGACCACCAAACTGTAGGTCTGAAGTGCGGGCACGTCGGTAAACGGGTTACCGATGAACATGCCGGCCGACAAGCCAGGCGGCGAGTTCTCGACTTGCTGAGCCATGCGAATGACTTCGCCAAACTTGCCAGTGGCGGTGATCAACTCGTCCCCACGCACCAGCGCCGGAATGGTGACTTTCGCAGTCACCGGTTTGACCTCGCCCGCCTGGATTCGCAGCAGCAACCGCGCCGCCCGCTGGCCGGTTTCGAAGAAATCAACATGCGGGTAGGTGTGATACACAACCACCGCGTCGCTGTGCCGGAGAATCTGATCGGTCAAGATTCCATGCAGGTCCAGCGACACGACGATCGGCATCTGTTCACCCACGCGTTTGCGGGTTTCGGCCAGCAGCCAACCTTCGGGATCAGGCTGTTGCTCGCTCGCCATCGCACCGTGCATGCAAAAGTAGATCCCGTCGATCCCCTCGGACTCCTCAATCGCTTGCTCCAGCGAATCGAGAAACTCGGACGCAATTCGCTGCCAAGCTGGTTCAGCAAGGGTTCCGCCCGAGGTGATAAAGAAGGCGCTATACGCCGGGACAATCTCAACGCCGGCTTGTTCGAAGACTTCGATCGCGCCACCGATCTCATTGCGGACGGTGCGATGGTAGGTCAACAGTTCTGCGCCGCGGCGGATCCCGAAATCTTCATACCCGCTGCGGTAAGGATTAAAGGTCGAAACTTCTTGTTTGCATTCAGCAATTAGGATTCTGGGCATAATGCTCGCTCAATGAACACGCTCGTAGTCAGTTCGGAATAAGAATTGAATGGCAGCGATGAGAAGGATGGCAGCGGCCGCATACGCGCACGCGGTGTAGCCGAGCATGCGTTCGATCCCGATCGAGGACTTCCAGGTCCCGACGACCAAGGGTGCGAAACCTGACAGAGCCGATCCAAAAAAATTGAGCAGACCGACCGCGGAGGCGCGCGTATCGGAAGGCACAACTTCAAAGGCCGCCGGAAAAATATTGCCGATCAACAAACCGCTGAACAAACCAAAGCCAGCGAGACAGATTTGCGTTGCCGCCAAGGACTCGCAGTTGCCAATCCCATACAGGCATGGTGCGCAGCAGGCGAGGCTAACAACGCTCAACCACAGACGCGAGGCCTTTGTCCAGCGGACCAAGGCATCAGCCAAAATCCCTCCGCAAAACAGCCCCAGCAAGGTTGCCCCCTGCATATAGGCCGTGGCGTTGAACGCCGCATCGGACATCCCGAGACTGAATTTTTCCAGTAGAAAGTTCGGCAACCAGCTATAGAGCATCCACAGGCCAAACACAAAGATCGGAAACACGAGGCAGAGGACGATGAAGGTGGGAACGCGAAACAGCTCGACCACCGCCAATCGAGATCCCGCCGGCTTGGTGTCAACGCCGGCCTGCACATTCAGCTGCCGTAAAAACCAAAAGTAGGGAATCGCATACATCACCCCCACTCCTCCAAGCACGAAGAACGCTTCGCGCCATTGGCCTCGCTGGGCCATCCAGCCACCGAACCACGCTCCAGCCACGGTGCCGGCAATCTGAGCCGTTGTCAGCAGTGCCACCGCTCGCGATCGCATGCTGGGAGCGGTCGCGTTGGCGGTCAGCGCAATCGCCGCGGGCATGTAGAGCGATTCCGAAATTCCCATTGCCGCGCGGAGAGCGAGCAGCATCAGAGCCGACTGCGCTAGCCCGGTCGCCACCGTCACAATGCTCCAGATCACCAAGCTCAAGACGACTAACCAGCGTTTGGAGACGCGATCGGCGAGTTGACCCGCCAGCGGGCAGCCGATGCCGTACACCCACAAGAAAATGGAGCCGGTTAGCCCCAGTTGCTGGTCGGTCATCTCCAGGTCCGTCTTCAAGGCGGCGAACATGGCGAACACAGCCTGACGGTCGCAATAGTTGAGGAAGTAAGCCCCCCACATAAACGCGACCAACCAGATCGTTTGACGCAGCGAACCGGCAGCTTGTGGTTGATTCACCATCGGCCCCTCAACTTAGATCGACAATGGGATCACTCAATTTTTCGATATCAACCGGTTGGGCAATCACGGCGACGCAATCACCTTGTTGAGTCAAGCAAGGAGCGCGCATGCAGACCAGGTAGCCGGCTTTCGGTGCCAGAATCGTCCGCGGATCGCGTTCAGGGCATTCCAGGTGATGCAGGTAACCGACGGGCTGTCCAGCTGAGACCAAAGTGCCGAGTTCGACAGCCACCTCAAAGATTCCAGACTCCGGCGCCAACAGGTAATTCTCGGCATCCAGAGCTGCTGTCAGAATCGTCGGCGGCAGGTTCTGTTGCGCTCGGCTTTGCAGTTCGCCTGTCAGCACTCCGAGGTGAATCAGCACATTGCGTAGCCCCTCCTGCGCGATCCGGTGCACATGTGCGGGGATCGCTTCGCCTCCGCCTAGTTCGGTGGTGACAACCAATTTCCCCTGCCGCTCGGCCTCCACCGGCAACAGGCCGGTGCCGGCAATGTCGGTGTACAGAAACGCGAACTCGGTGTTCCAAGCCAACATCGCTGCCAACATTTTCTGACGCTGTTCCAAATCCGGCACCACATGCATGTGTGCACAGGGCACGAACTCGATGCTGCGGCCGCCGGAGTGAATGTCGATCACAATGTCGCACAGCGGGAACAGCACCGTCGTCAAGTAATGCGCTATCTGGCTGGTGACGCAGCCTTCGGGATCGCCGGGAAACGCCCGGTTCATGTTCATCCCATCCAGCGGTGAGAGCCGCGTGGCGGCGCGGGCAGCGGGAAAGTTAAGAGATGGGATCAAGATGATCCGACCAGTGACCATCTCCGGCTGCAACTCGCGAGCGAGCTTCATCGCCGCGATCTGCCCCTGGTATTCGTCGCCGTGATTGCCTCCCAGCACCAGCGCCGTGGGGCCAGAGCCGTTGGCGACTGTGGTGATCGGGATCATCACATTGGCCCACCCGCCGAGATTGTGGGAATAAGGGACTCGCAAGTAGCCTTGCTGTTTGCCCGGTTTGTCAAAATCGATCGGGGTGATGACCATCGGTGGGTATTCTCCAGGGGCAGGACACGCTCGTTTGATAGCATACAGGCTCTGCAAGCTGTGATGTGGAAGCGGGGATCACGGTACTAGCGATGCGGCAGGCGACGAATGCTTACCGGGCAAATCATCCGGTGAGCCGCGCAGAGAGAGGCGTTGTGCTCGGGGGCAGTGGGTGGTTTGATAGGGAAAACACAAGTCCGTCCCCATCTGGCAAGCTTCATGGCTGGCGAGCCGAACGACGTCCATTCACCTGTTCCCGACTCGTCAGCAGCAAAGGCGGCGCGGCCACGGCCGGCGTCGCAGGTCGCGGGAAATCTGCGCACGCTGACCGACTTGCCGCAGCTGATCGATACGTCGACCGGCATGGCCGACTGGTTCAGCAGTTGGACCCAGCAGCAGACGTACGCCTTCGATGGCGTGTTCGGCGGCGTTCGGGCGCTGCTGGCGGCGGCGCTGGCGCGGCACACCTCGCACGTCCTGGTAATCGTGCCGCAAGCGGCTGATGCCGACATCGTTGCCGGCGACTGCGCGGCCTTTGGAATCGAACAATCGACCGCGATGCCACTCAGCGCCTCGGATGGCACCCCGGATTCCATCCGCGACGCTGATTTTGCGGAACGGTTGCAGGTGCTGCAAAAGCTGCGTTCTCGCCGCGCGGGCGCAGCGTTACCGATGGTGCTGACGACCTATGTCGGTGCAGCGATGCAGATGGTGCCAACGCCCGAATCGGTCGCGGGTGCCAGTCGGCGGCTGGCCGTCGGTGATCGAATCGATGACGAAGCGCTGCGCCGCTGGCTGGCGGAGGCTGGCTTTCACGCGTCGACATCGGTGCAGTTGCCGGGCGAGTTCAGCCAGCGTGGTGGGATCCTCGATATCTTTTCGCCCGATCAGCCGTCGCCAATTCGAATCGAGCTATTCGACGATGAAATTGAGTCGATTCGGCGGTTCGACCCGGCCAGCCAGCGGAGCATCGAGACGATTCAAGACGTCGAGTTGGCCGCGATTGGCAATGGGAAAGAACGCTTCGGTCCACTGGCTGATTACTTGCCCGAGGACACGCTGGTCCTATTTGTCGAGCCGGGCGAATGCAAGAAATCGGCCGAGCAACTGCTGCACCGCCTCGCTGATACCAGTCAGTTCTTGACGTTTGAAGGTCTGCTGCAGAGTTTTGCTGGGTACCGAATCGCGACCGCAGCGACGCTGGGCGAAGCGACCGGTGACCAAAGGATCGACTTGTCGACGACGACCGTCGAATCGTTTGCGGGTGCCATCGATCAGACGCGGCAGCGGCTCGATTCGATTGCAGCCGGCCATGACGTATTCGTCGTCGGCGATACTCCGGCGGACGGTGAACGGCTGACCGAACTGTTAACCGACACCGACGCGGCGCGGGGTGGCCGACTGCACCTCGTGGTGGCGGGGTTGAGCGGCGGTTTTCGCTTGTCCGCCTCACAGGTACTGGTCCTGACGGGAGCAGAACTCTTTCACCGCAGCCCGATTCGCCGTGGCCGGACGCGGTCGCGTGGCAAACCGATCGACACCCTCGCACAGCTCGAAGCTGGCGACTTGGTCGTGCACCTGTCGCACGGCATCGGTTTGTATCGAGGCCTGCGGCAGATTGAAAAGAACGGCCAGCAACAAGAACACCTGGCGATCGAGTTCGACGGCGGGACGATCGTCTACGTGCCCGCCGCGCGGATCGGTTTGGTGCAGCGTTATGTCGGCGGCGGCAGCAGTCGACCACGGCTGGCGAAAATCGGCGGACAGAGCTGGGCCAACGCTCGCAAGAGCGCTGAAAGCGCGGTCACTGACATGGCGGCCGAGCTATTGGAAATGCAGGCCGCGCGGGCAACGAAGATCGGGATCGCCTTTGACAGCGACAACCACTGGCAACATCAGTTCGACGCCAGCTTCCCCTATACGCCAACCGCCGACCAAACCCACGCGATCGACGCCTGCAAGGACGATATGGAACGGCCCCGGCCGATGGACCGATTGATCTGTGGCGATGTCGGTTTCGGCAAAACGGAGGTTGCGATGCGCGCCGCCTTCAAAGCCGTGGTCAGCGGCTATCAGGTCGCGGTGCTGGTGCCGACCACCGTGCTGGCCGAGCAGCATTTCCATAACTTCAGCCAGCGGATGGCGGAGTTTCCGATCGAGATCGCAAAACTCAGCCGGTTCTGTACCGCTGCCCAGCAGCGTCAAACCGTCGCAGATATTGCGAAGGGTAAGGTTGACATCGTCGTCGGCACCCACCGGCTGGCGAGCAAAGATGTCCGTTTTCACAACCTCGGTCTGGTCGTGATCGACGAGGAGCAGCGGTTTGGAGTCGAGGTCAAAGAACGGCTGAAGTCGCGGTACCGCAACGTCGACGTCATCACACTCTCGGCCACGCCGATCCCGCGGACCTTGCACATGGCGATGGTCGGGGTCCGCGACATCAGCAACCTCGAGACGCCGCCCGCCGAGCGAATGGCGGTGGAAACACGCGTCGGCCGCTGGGATGACAAGGTGATCCGATCGGCCATGGTGCGAGAGTTGAATCGCGGTGGGCAGATCTACTTTGTCCACAACCGCATCGGTGACATGCATGCGATCGCCGATCGCATCAAGCGGATCGTCCCTGAGGTGCGACTGGAGATCGGCCACGGCCAGATGGCCGAAGGCGAACTCGAACGGGTGATGGTCGATTTTGTCGAGCACAAGTTCGACCTGTTGCTGGCGACGACGATCATCGAAAGCGGCCTGGACATCCCCAATGCCAACACGATTTTTGTCAATGAAGCCGACCATTATGGGCTGAGCGATCTGCATCAGTTGCGCGGCCGCGTCGGCCGTTATAAGCACCAGGCCTACTGCTATCTGCTGGTGGCTCCGCATAAGCATTTGACGCCCGAAGCGTCGAAACGGCTGCGCGCGATTGAGGAGTTCAGTCAGATGGGCGCCGGGTTCGCGATCTCGATGCGCGATCTGGAAATCCGCGGTGCGGGTAATTTGCTGGGCTCGCAGCAGAGCGGGCACATCGCGGCCGTCGGGTACGAACTCTACTGCCACCTACTGGAAGACGCCGTTCGCCAAGCGCAGAACCTGCCGCCGAAATTGTCGGCCGATGTTGATATTGATTTACCGGTCGAGGCTTTCCTGCCACCGGATTACGTCAGCGATCTGCGTCACAAGATTGACCTTTACCGGCGGATTGGGAAGATCGATCACGTCGATCAAATCCGGCAACTGGCTGAGGAACTCCGAGACCGCTTTGGCCCGCTGCCGCCGCCGGCGATTCGAATGCTGAAGCTGGCCGAGTTGCGGCTCGATGCCGCTACCTGGCAGATTGCTTCGATCAATCACGAGCCGCGGTTCATGGTGCTGCATTACAGCGACCGTCGCCGGATTGAATTGCTCGCTAAACGCTCCGCGGTTGAGGTGCGGATTGTCGATTCCAAACGCGCCTATGTGCCCACCGAGGGCTGGGACGTGGCAGAGCCATCGGGCCGGGCGTGGTTGCAACTGGCCAAGGCCGTACTGACCGGGCAAACAGCGACCGCTGGCAACGGCCAGAAAGCAGCACCGGCGGGTGGTGGCCGCACGCCGAAACCGGCGCATCCTGCGGCAAGCACCCGAGCGCAGTCCAGCACCGCCCCAGCGCAGCCGAGCACTAGTCCGCCCACACCGGCGCGGACCACCAACAAACCGGTACCGGTAGC
>CALELC010000202.1 GCA_937904535.1 uncultured Planctomycetaceae bacterium | reverse complement strand
CCAGCGGCGGCGCTCAGCCGCCGATGTAACGGGCATGCAGGGAACGAGCACGGCCGATTTCGTCCGTGCCATCGACCACCGTGCGGCCATCTCGGAATACGGTCAGAGCAATCCCATCGTCCAGTGTAAGCCGGACAAAGAACCGGCTTCGTTGGACCTCACCAAGAGCTTGCCAACGATCGGCTAGTCCGCTCAGTTCGATCGCTTGCCCGCTGGCTGGAAGCTGCACCGACTGCCGGCCGCAGAGGATTTTGGCATCGCCGCTGGCGTCGTCTCGCCCGGCCTCCAGGTATTCCAGCTTGCCCTCACCACAAGCGACACAGGCGTCCGACAGCGCCGGCAGGATCTCGATCTCACGGCTGCGATTGTTCCAGAAGTCGAGCGACCAGACACCGCTGCGGATCGCTGCGGGATGGCCGGTCAACCATTTGAGCGCTTCGGTTGCCTGCAGACTCGCGACGGTATGCGTGGCTGAACCAAGCACGCCAGCGGTGTCGCAGGTCGCGATGGCTGAAGCCGGCGGTGGCTGAGGAACCAGACAGCGAAAGCAGGGCTTCCCCTGGCCAGAAAAGAACATCAACTGGCCGACCGTGCCGACGCAGCCACCATGCACCCACGGTACGCGATGTTTGAGCGAATAATCGTTGAGCAACAGCCGCAGGGCAAAGTTGTCGCTGGCATCGATGACCAGGTCGATGCCCGATAGCAGAGCGGTGATATTATCGAGCGTCACATCGGTGACTACCGGTTCGTACTGAATGGTGGAATTGGCTAATTGCAATCGCTCGCAAGCGACTTCGGCCTTCGCGCGACCGGCTTGGGCATCGGCTTCGATAAACAGCGATTGGCGTTGCAAATTCGTCCACTCGACGACATCGCGATCGATCAGCCGCAGCAAGCCGACGCCCGCACGCGCCAAAATATCGGCTGCCACCGTCCCCAAGGCCCCGCACCCTAGCACCGCAACACGGCTATTTGCGATACGCTGCTGGCCCTGTTGGCCAACCATCGGCAAACGTATCTGACGGTCATAGCGTGAGGTCGATTGCATGCAGTGTTTGGCTGATAAAAGGGACGTCTACAAAAATCTGATCAAGTGAGCCGGAGCCCGCTGGCTCTCGAGCTCTTCACCCTGGCGACGAAGGTACAAACCGGTGAGCGATTCCGACATCCGTGCGAGGCTCCGCGCCCGAGCGGTGCTGCTGCGGCAGGTTCGGCAGTTCTTTGATGACGCGGGATTCATCGAAGTGCAACCCCCCTGCTTGTCACGCGACAATGTCGTCGATGCTCACATCGATCCCGTCGAAGTGGTCGGGGCAGCTTTACGACTGCCGGCCGACATCGCCGCGCCGCGGTACTACCTGCAGAGTTCGCCCGAGTTTGCGATGAAGCGGATGCTGGCTCTCGGCAGCGGTCCGATCTACAGCCTCGGACCCGTGTTCCGCGCCGGCGAACGCTCCCCACGGCACAACGTGGAGTTCACGATGCTCGAGTGGTACGACGTCCACGTGGGGATGGATGCCGTGATCGAGCAAACGCTGCGACTGGTGATGCAAACGCTGAGCATCACGGCGCCAACGGTGATCACTTATCGCGAGTTGTTCCGCGTGCATGCCGGGTTTGATCCGATTGAGGAGCCCGTCGGGACGCTGGAAAACCTCGTCGCGCAGGTCGATCCTCATTTGGCCGCAGGTCTGAGCGGCAAACGCGACGAGTTGCTGGATGTGCTGATGACCGAGTTCATCGAGCCGCGTGTAGCCGACCAAAACCTGTTGATCCGCAACTACCCGCTGACCCAGGCCGCTCTGGCTCGGCCAAGTGACGTCGATCCGCAAACCGCTGAGCGTTTTGAACTGATCATCGGTGGGCTCGAAATCGCCAATGGTTATGGGGAATTACTCGATGCCGATGAGTTGCTGCGCCGCAATGTCGAAAGCAACCAGAAGCGGGTCGCGACCGGTCGTGAGCCGCTGCCGGTGGACAGCCAACTGATCGAGGCGATGCGTGCGGGAATGCCGCCATGCGCCGGCGTGGCGCTCGGTTTTGACCGGCTGGTGATGCTGCAGCAGCAGACGAGCGACATTGGCGATGTCCTGCCGCTGCCGATCGAGTTAGCGTGATCGGGGGCTGCGGCCTAGCAACTGGCTCCGGCAAGCTCGAGCCCGTCTAGTAGCACTTCAGCGGCCGAGCTCTTGTTCAGCACGTAGTAGTGCAATCCGGGGACGCCGTGTTCGATCAAATCGATTGTTTGCCGCCGCGCGTGCTCGATGCCGACCTTGAATTGCCAGTCCGGTGAATCGTTTTGGCTCATCAGTTCGGCGAACTCTGCCGGAATCGCTGCTTTGCACATCGACGCAATTCGCTGAGCCTGTTTGAAATTGGTGACCGGCAAGATGCCCGGCACGATCGGCACGCTGATGCCGATCTGCTCGCAAGCATCGCGGAAGCGATAAAAATCATCGTTGTTGTAAAACAACTGCGTGATGATCACGTCAGCCCCTGCATCGACCTTGCGTTTGAGGTTCAGCAAGTCCGTTTGCCGATCCGTCGCTTCTTGGTGGACCTCGGGATAGCCAGCCACGGCGATACCGAAGTCGAACTCACTGCTGATCAGGGCGACCAACTCATTGGCGTACCGCAGTCCGCCTTCAACCTGGCGAAACTCGGTGGTTCCCTGCGGTGGGTCACCGCGAAGCGCCACGATGTAGCTTGCACCGCGTGCTTTTGCGAGCCGCAGGTAATCACGCAGCTCCTCGACCGTCGAGCCCACACACGTCAGGTGCGAAGCGACCGGTGCGCCGGTGGCCTCGCGGACCATCTCCACGACATCGAGCGTGGTCTCGCGACTGGAACCGCCGGCGCCGTAGGTGCAGGTGAAGTAGTCGGGGCGAAACGCTTGCAAGCGAATCACGGCTTCCCGCAACGACTCCATC
>CALELC010000201.1 GCA_937904535.1 uncultured Planctomycetaceae bacterium | reverse complement strand
TCGAATCGCACAATCGCGCGGTGCTGAGTGCTCTCTGCTGTTCACGTGACGCGACTCCAGCGAGTATGTTGAGATCAACACCCACTCCTGGAGAAGCATTATGTTCGCGCGCTTTGGCCGGTTCTCGCGTCCCTTGCTGCTGACCATGGTGTTGCTGCCGGTTGCCGCCTCAGCACCCGCCCAAGACCTGGTTGAATCACTTGCTCAGCAGTTGCAACAAGGTCAACTGGACGCTGCAGAAGCGAGCCTCCGCGAGCGTTTGACCGCCCAGCCGGAAGACAACCAAGCTCAGTTTGCCTTAGGCGTTGTCCGGGTTCTGACGGCGATCGAGCACCTGGCACAGGACCAATATCGCTTTGGTGCCCTGGGCGGCACGATTCAGAGACTTCCGGTACTGCGGATCCCAGTTCCTCAGAATCCGCAGCCGGAAGCGATCGATTATGCGCGGCTGCGTACGATCTTTCTCGATTTTCAGACCCGCCTCCTCCAGGCTGAGGGCGAACTGGCGAAGGTTGACGCCAGCAGTTCCGTAGCCCTGCCGCTCGACTTGGCAACCATTCGGCTCGATCTCAACGGCGACGGCCAGGCCGAACCGCGCGAGTCTTTTCTACCTTTGCTGGAAATCGTTAACCGTCAGCGTCCCGGCAATCGTGCCGCCACAGTGGTGCGGTTCGATGGCGGTGATGTGCTGTGGTTACGCGGCTACTGCCACTTATTAGCTGGATTTTGCGACCTGGTGTTGGCCTACGATCATCAACAACTGTTCGATCACGCTGGCCAACTGATCTATCCCAAGCACGTTCAGTCCGAGGAGGTCGCTGAGCCGCTGGATCTGCCGGGCGAGTATCCGTTTGAGCTGCAAATTGTCGATTTGATTGCTGCGATTCATCTGATGAAGTTCTCGTTGCGCGAGCCGGAGCGTATGGAGTCCGCTCGTCGCCATTGGCTGGAAATGGTTCGCCTGTCACGTGAATCGTGGAAACTCATCTTGGCCGAAGACGACAACGACCAGGAATGGCTGCCCAACCCGAAGCAAACCGGCGTTCTAGGGATTCCCGTATCTGTCGAAATGATCGATTCTTGGCAGCGCGTGCTGAGCGAAATGGAAGACTTGCTCGAGGGACGCAAGCTCGTGCCCTTCTGGCGAGATTACCGTCGGATTCTTGCCCAATACCCTGCTGTTCCAGCGATCGGACGCGGCTTCAATCTAAAGCGTTTCTTCGCTGAACCGCGCGACTTTGACTTAGTTCTCCTGATTCAGGGGACTGCGGCCCTGCCCTACATCGAGCACGGGGAACTATCCCGACCTGAGACCTGGCAGAGTCTCACGCAGGCCTTCCGAGGTCAGTTTTTCGGTTTCGCAATTTGGTTTAACTGAGCGCATCGCTGCGATCTACGCGCTGCCAACACGGGGCGAAGGCGGAAGAGTTCGCAGCCAGCGTTTAGCGGACCGCAAGGATGCTACCGAAGGAAATAATCCTGCGAGTGACTTGGATTGGTTAACTCGGGAGATACACTGCAATGGCCTCAGTTTGCCATTCAGGGGACCCTCCATGGCTGAGTGCGAGAGACCACCGCGACAAACAACACGAATGACCGCTGATTTCAACGCACCGCCGGCCCATGAGCATCTCGCTGCGATGTTGAGCTATCGGGCGGCGCTTCATCCCGACCGGCCGGCGGTTAGCTTTCTCGGCGACTCGGGTGAAACACTCAGTCTGAGCTATGGGGAACTCGATCGGCGG
>CALELC010000200.1 GCA_937904535.1 uncultured Planctomycetaceae bacterium | reverse complement strand
CGTCTTGGCGATGTCGGTAATATCGACGATCTCCATTCCGTATCGCAGGTCGGGCTGATCGCTGCCAAATCGCCGCATCGCCTCTTCGAACGACATCCGCGGGAGCGGCAGGGGGACGTCGCGGCCGAGGATCTTCTTGGCCACGCGCTGCACCAACGCGTCGATGATGCCGATGATGTCGTCGGCATCGACGAATGACATTTCCAAGTCCAGTTGCGTGAACTCGGGTTGGCGGTCGGCACGCAAATCCTCATCGCGGAAACACTTCGCCACTTGCACGTAGCGGTCGAAACCAGCCACCATCAGGATTTGCTTGTAGAGCTGCGGCGACTGCGGCAACGCGTAGAAATTGCCTGGATGGACGCGGCTGGGCACGAGATAGTCGCGCGCACCTTCCGGGGTGCTGCGTCCCAAGATCGGCGTTTCGACATCGATGAAATCGTGTTCCGCGAAGTAGTCTCGCATCTCCTTGATGATTTGGCTGCGGGTGATCAGCGACCGCTGCATCGATGGCCGGCGGAGATCCAAGAAGCGGTATTTCAGCCGCAAGTCTTCGTTCGGAAGATCGGACTGCGAGGGAACGAACGGCGGCGCGACCGAACTGTTGAGCACTTCCACGCCGGCGCAGCGGAGCTCGATTTCACCGGTCGCGAGCTTCTCGTTGACTTTGCCTTCCAGCCGGTCGGCGACCACTCCGCGTGCCTTGATCACCCACTCGGCGCCGATGCGGCCAGCGAAATCGATCTGCTCCTGATTGGCCTCTGGCGGGCCGATCACGATTTGCGTGACCCCATAGCGATCACGAAGGTCGATGAACACGGCGCCGCCGTGGTCACGTTTGCTCTCTACCCAGCCACAAAGGGTCGCGTCGGAGCCTACATCAGATTTGCGCAGTTGGCCGCAGGTGTGGGTGCGTAGCAAGGCGGGTGCCCTCGGGGTCGTGACTCGGGTCTTTCGATCAGTAGCAGTGCCGGCGGCCATTGCCGCCGGAGCAGCATTCTATGCAACTTCCCGAAAGTCGAAAGCGGACCACCGGGTGGCTTACTTGGCGGCTCGGGCAGCGACTTCCTGCTGCATGAATCGCAGCGCATCGGTCGCCAGGGTGATTTCGTCCTTGTACATCCGCCGCCAAATCTTGGTCGCCGCAGCGATTTCCGGCAACGCCAGACCAAATGCCTCCACTACCATCCAGCCGTCATAGCCGACCTCGGCGATGCTGTCGAAGGTCAGCTTCCAATTGATGCCGCCCTGCCCAGGTGTGCTGCGGTCATTTTCACTGATGTGCACGTGACAGAGCTTTTCGAGCCCCTCGCCGAGCGCCGTGCGAATGCACTTCTCCTCGATATTGGCGTGAAAGGTGTCATACATCATGCCGCACGCAGGATGATCGACGGCACGCACAAACTTGGCCGCGTCCGCAGCGCAGTTGAGATAATAGGTCTCGAAGCGATTGAGCCATTCGACCGCCAACTGCACGCCGGCCTGGCCAGCATGTTCAGCGGCCTCGCGCATGCTCTCCACCCCCCACTTGAACTCGTCCTCAGTAGGACCGGCGCCGCTGAACAGACCGAGCGCCGAATGATACGGGCCGACGAGCGTTTCAACTCCCGCCGCAGCACAGGCATCGATCGTGCGTTTGTTGTTCTCGATCCCACGCCGTCGAACCGCCGGGTCCGGCGAAATCGGATTGTCTTCCGCTCCGCGGATGGTCACGGCCGTCCGCCGCAGCCCCAGGTCATCAAGTCGCTTGCCGATCGCGGCATAGTCCAAGTCGAGATGAAACATCGGCATCTCCACACCGTCGTAGCCGATCTCCTGGAGTTGCTCGATCACGGGGAAAAGTGCATCGTTGACTTCGCCCGACCAGAGCAGCAGATTCATTCCGTATTTCATGGCGACAGACTTCTTTGTGCAGGAGAGGGATGGGGGATTAGGAGGGGAACGGAAACTCGGGAGCAGCCAGCAGTTGATCGCAGCGTTGGGCGACGATCTCGCGAGCGGCGGGCAGCCAACGTGACAACTGTTGTCCCAGCGGTGGCAAACCGACGCGCCGCATCACCTGCTCCAGGCGAATCAAGAGTTTGTCGTCATCCAGATAGTCATACAAGAACCGGACCTTTTGGAACCGCTCAATCCACCACTGCAGTTTGTCCGTTGGGATCCGCGCAACGCGATTGACGACCTGTTGAACTTTTACTGGAGAGACCGCGGCGATCGCATCGTAGTAGCGGTCGACGCTCGTCGGATCACGCTCGATCAACGTCGCATCGATCAGGATTTCGATCACGATGTGGCCCAGAAAACTCGGCCGAAATCCCTCATCGCCGGGCAAACAATCACGCAGTTGCAGCGCAAATTGCAAGTTCGTTTCAGCAAAGACCTGGCTCTGATGAAACCAGCGATCGTCGTGCAGATGCTGCACAATTCCCGCGGCGAGCTGCCGCGTGTCTTCGTCGTCATCGCTTAGCAACTCAGCGGCTGCGGGCGTGCGGACTCGCGTCTTGCGGTCGGCCACCGATAACCAGTCAGGCACGGCCGTGCCCGCCAGAAAATAAGGATCACCCAGAAAGCGGATCCCATGGGCGAGATAATTCATCCCTCGCCTGCGCCGGTCAGCGGTTCGCACCGTCGCTGCTTCTGTTGGTTGCGGTACTCGGCTCGCGCCGCAGCATACGCCGCCGCGTCGGGAGCATCGTCACCGAGCTGATCCGCATGCAGGCGCTGCAAGAATGGCCGGCACCAACCACAACCGGTACCGGCACCGTAGCACTCGCTCAATTGACTCGGCACCGCCGGACGACGAGCGCGAATAAACTGCTCGACCTTACGACGTGTGACGTGGAAGCAGAGACAGAGTTCATCGTCAGCTTTCATTGTGATTTCCCGACTGCCCCGTTTCCCATCCGCTACACCAGGCTCAGCCCTAGGCCTCGGATAGGGCCAGCGAACCTGCGTTGGCAGCCGTTTGAGCCGCGTGCAACACACAGCAGTGGGGACATTGATTGATCAGCCGCACCAACGCAGCCTCATCCGGGATCACACCAAACCCGAATGCTTCAGCCGCTTCCCACTCGCCGCCAAACATCAGAAGGTACCGCCGAGAGGTATCGATCTCGTTGATCAAATCGTGTAGCACGCGGGTGGCGAACTCAGCTTGCGAAAGCGATTCGGGAAGTGGGCTGTCGCTTTTCGGCGCGTCGCTGACCAACTCAGAGCCGATCTCAACCTGGTCATCGGCAGCACGGAGCGGGCCGAGCCGCTCTAACGTACTGACCAACACAATCGTGCCCGCAGGCGCCGCATAGCTGCGTGCTGCCAGTGCCGCCCGCATCAGATTCTCCATCGTCTGCTGCGCCCCGTCGCCCTCGATGCAGGCGACCACGACATCCGCCGCTTCCGGCAGTTCGCGATGTCGGTTGGCGGCGTAGTGAGTGCGCACGAACTCTCGCAACTTGTCTGGCGAAGAGACAAAGATTTGGCCAATCTCGCCGCCACTAGCCACTTCCACGGCCATCATCAATTGCACGCCGAGATTCCAACGCACTTGATGAGCTTGGCTTGCGGCCCGCTGGTCGTGATAGTCTTCGCGGCTGGCAATGGCTCGTGCAATAAAGCGTTGCAGTCGACTTCGCTGGGTGACGTCGACCATCCCGGGATACAGCGCATCGCCGCTCGGACCACCGAGCAACGGATCGGTCAACCGCATCACGCTGACAGGCAACACCAGATCGGCATCGACCAGCGTCCGATTGACCCGAATCGCCTCCGCATCGTCGTCGGCTCCGAGATAGCCAAAAGCGGCTCGATCGGCGACATCGTGCACCGTCACCGTTACCTCGGGAGGCAACGCCGCCTGGAGATTTGCAACCGCCTGCTCGCTCGTCGATGAGGGAACGACGACATCAATTTGGCTCAACTGGCAGGGCTCCAGAACCTGCAGAATCCCCGCCAGAATCGCCGACGGCTGCGGCAGCCCTTCGTCCAGAGCGATCGCAACCCGATCCCCCGGTACGACCATGTCGGTAAGCGGAAGAAACTGCTCGGGGTGGGCAAGTGCCTGGGCCACGCGGGCAACAATTCTGGCCTGCGCATCGTGCCCACCGCCCGCGCTCGTCGCGGCAGCAGCCGGGATCTGCTCGATATGAACACCGTCGCACAATTCGAGAGTAACCGTACCCGTGCCGCGTCCAATGGTTGTCGTCTGAGTCATAATCTGTACTGTCAACGATGCAGTGCCGGTTTGGCAACCCCCTCGCCAAACGCGAATATCTGCGGTCTGCCACGCCGGCGTAGCCGGAAAAGTTTGCCACGCTTGGCTCATCGGAATCCGCGGCGAACAGCTCGCCACGCCTGACCGCTACAGCCGATAGAAACGTCTGCCGGACGATCGGCGCCAGCGGTGGCCCGTGCGATCGATCGGCTCGTCTCCTAACCGGTCTGACAAGGATCCAAGGCAATGGCTCTGGGAAAGCTCTGGAACGCATTTTTTGGCAAATCAGCAGCAGCAGAAAAGGGGCTGCCGTCCACGAGCAACGCGCCGAGCGGTTCGCACTCAGCTCCTAGCCCAGCCCCAGCGTGCCCACCGGTAGCCACCGCAACGGGAGCCGCTCCCACAGCTCCGGCGTTCGCGCCCACCGCTTCGCAAACGCAGCCGCAACCCGCCAAGACGGTCACTAAAGTTAAACGCAAAGCGACCGCCAAACCCAAGAAGACCGCAGCTCCGGAGGTCGAGGTTGCACTCCAACCGGTCGAAGTTCCGCAGCGACGCACGGTTCAAGTCCCCCACCCACAACAGAATGCGTGGACCAAGCATGTCGCCGGTCGATCGATCGGGTCGATCCTCGACACGCAGTTAGGCGACGGATCACGCGCACTTGAAGTGCTGCAAGCGATCATCTGCGACAGCGTACCGACGCCGAAATACATCGCCATCGATCTATTTGATTTGGGCAGCGGGCGACTAACGCTGGTCGAGTTTCACCAGCGGATTCGCCGCGCCGGGGGAAACCCGGTCGCAATCCCGGCTGACTTGTACGGCGGACTCCGGCAACTATCGCAGACCCACGGTACCGTCGATCTCGTGCTACTCGAGGGCAATAACGTCGATTTGAACAGCCTTGAATTTCGACGCCTGCTGGCTCGTGTCACCCACAGCGATTCCCTGGTGTTGCACCGTGACGAACGTGGGCAGTGGCAAGCCGTCCCGCCAGCTATCGCCGCCAACGCACGGACGGGAGCGACCGAAACGAAGGTTGCTTAATCGATCTCCGACGCAGCGCCGCTGGCAGTGAACGAGCTACCGACGTGCGATCGGTGTTCCATCCGTCGTTGCCTCATCACTCGGCGTTTCGCTGGGCACTTCCAGCGAGCGAATGAAGTTGATCAGGTGCCAAACATCGCGTTCCTCAAACTGCTCGGGCACCAGCGTTGCCGCTGGCATCGGAGTCCCCGCGATACCGAGCATGATGCGGCGATACAAGTCTTCTGGCTCTCCCCCCCCGCGGAAGACGCCTTCTTGGAAGTTGCGTGGTTTGATCGTCCGCGGCGGTAACGCTCCACGAGCCATCAGCGGTATCATCGCGGCTTTATCATCCGGCTGAATGCCAGCACGAATTGTCCAGTCCTTGGTCCAGTCGTCGTAGTCGGCCTCCTGCCCATCACCGCGCCCGCTTACCCCATGGCACTTCGAGCAGCTCGAGACAGTGCCGACAAACACCTGCTGGCCGCGCTCGATCGACGCCTGCAACGCCGTGGCCTGATCACCCGCGAGCATCTCCTGCAACTCGGCATAAGTTCGCGGCAGCGGCAAATCGCTCGGCACCTCGACCTCAACGATGTCATCAGCCGCATCGAGCCAACTGCCGGCGATGTCCTCGACAGAGCCCTCAATGATCTCCCACTGCTCGGCGAACGCGTCGGGATCCGTTTCCGCCAACGCTGGATCGACGAGTCGGTCGCCGCCCTCGAGGTCCAACTCCATCGCTGCCTCGTCATACATCGTCCGCTCCAGTTCACCGCGGATCGACAAATAAATGACGTAGTCCACCAGCGCCTCGACCGCCTCATCAGGCAACGGCCCGACTTCCGTAGCCGAGAACTGGTAATCCGGGATCATCGACGTTCCTGGGATCCCGTGTTGACTCACCCGCGCCAGATCGGCCTTGAGCGGCTTGGAGCCTCGGCTGGTTGACTTGTACTTAAAGATTCCCGGCCGGAAATCACGTGGATACGGATCGACCAGAGCCGCCGTCTCGCCACGTCCGTTACCGGTGATCCCGTGACAACGAGCGCAGTGCTGGCGGAACAGGCCGCGTCCCTCTTCCGCAGGCGAACCCGAGGCGGCCTGCAGATGTTCGATCGAGATCAGCTCTGCAAAGTCTTCATTCTCGGCCAGCACTTTTGGCCATTTCGGCTCATCGGGAGTGCCGAAGAGTTCCGCCAGCGCCCACTGGGTATCCGCGACCGCTTGATCCATCGCCAGGCCACTTTGGATCTCCCACTTCTTGGCGTGGACGAGGTTTTCCTCGAACGCTACCGGCAGTTCCTTGCGGCAGCCAGCGACGAGGACGGCGGTTGCAGAAGCGAATAGTGTGAGTTGGCCCCACAACGACAGTCGGTTCATGGCCTATGAAATCCAGCAATGCAGTCGGTTGATCGCGTTAGTGCAGAGGTGCTCTGCTAGCACTGCCCTGATTATAAGCGATTCCGCTGCCCACCGTCTTCAAGCCGTCAGCACAGGTAGCCCCAAAATCCGCTCGGAGCGACAATCCGTCACTCCGGCAACAACGATCCGTGAGCGTCCCTAAACTCCGACCAATGTCAACCGCTCAGCCAAACGCGCGGCGGCTTAGAAACGTCCGACGCAGAGGCAGACGTTCTGCCCGCCGAACCCAAAGCTGTTGTTCAGCGCGTAGCGGAGGTCTACTTCGCGAGCTTCATTCGGCACGTAATCCAAATCGCAATTCGGATCGGGATTCTCGTAGTTGATCGTCGGCGGCAACACTCCGTCGCGAATCGCCAGCAGACAGACGATCATTTCGGTCACACCCGCGGCAGCGATCAAGTGCCCCATCATGCTCTTGGTGCTGCTGACGGGCACCTGCATGGCATGCTCGCCAAACACTTGCTTGCACGCCAGCGTTTCGACCTTGTCGTTCACTTGCGTGCTGGTACCGTGGGCGTTGACGTAACCGATGTGGTTCGGTTGCAGGCCTGCG
>CALELC010000199.1 GCA_937904535.1 uncultured Planctomycetaceae bacterium | reverse complement strand
GAGCATCTCCGCGGCTGGCTGTGGCAGGAGTCAGACCGTTGCACCAGCGCGGACACTTGCGCCTGCTAGGTCGATGGCCGAGCCACAGTTCCAGCACACGACCGGCGCTGGGCGTCTGGCTGTGAAGTCGCCGCAAGCAGCCCAGCTCACACCGCAGGCTCCGCACTCGACCACGATATGGCGACCCAGCAGCGTCGGCATCATCGACGCTCCGGTCACTTCCAGTTGCTGCCAAGCGAGGGGCGTTGACTCCGCCGGCAGGAGACCTCCTCGCGACCGGCGAGCCGATTCCCGCCACCGGTTGTTGCGGGAGTTGGCGGCGAGCCAGCCCAGTCCAGCGGCGGCGACTCCCGCCACTCCACCAGCCGTGGCCTTGAGCAGCACGCGACGGGAGAGCACGGTCGAACCAGCGCCATGGCCCGGCGGGCGCAGTGATCTGCCTACATTGCTCATCGCTCGATATACTGCCCACCCTCGCCGCTGCCGACTCGCCCGGGAGCTGGCAAAAAAATCGGCCTCGTCGTCGCGCTGCAACCGCTTTACCATTAGTTTACCGGATGACTCCGTACGGCGGCGGAGCGTTCAACTTCTGAATTTTCAAAATTGATGACAACTGAAGCGTCACCCTCAATAGCTCACAAGTTTCGGGCGCCTATCGGGCAGATTGCTGGTCTCCGCGTGCTCGGAACCGGCTCCTACGTGCCTGAACAGATCGTTACGAACGAAGACTTGGCGGCGTTGGGCTGCGACAGTGAGTGGATTGTCCGCCGGACCGGAATCCTACAACGTCGCAAGGCGGCCGATCATCAAGCGACCAGCGATCTGGCCTACGAAGCCGCCTTGGTGGCCATGCGCGAAGCCGGGGTGACAGCAGACCAACTCGATTTGATCGTCGTCGCGACGATGACGCCGGATTTTCCCACTCCTTCAACCGCGTGCGAATTGCAGCGGCGTCTGGGAGCGGTGGCCCCAGCGATGGACGTGAACGCTGCTTGTGCCGGCTTCATGTACGCTGCCGTAACCGCTGGCCAGTTCATCAGCGCCGGCAATAGTCGCTGCGCCCTGGTGATTGGCGCCGACGTGATGAGCCGCACCGTTGATCCCGACGACAAAAAGACTTATCCGCTGTTCGGTGATGGGGCCGGAGCGGCCGTGCTTACCACTGACGACTCCGCCGATGCAGATCGGCGTTCTGGGATCCTCGCCTATCAACTCGGTAGCGAAGGTTGTGGCGGAGAGATGCTGTGCATTGCCGCTGGCGGAAGCCGCCGCCCGTTAACGCCCGACGCCCATGCTCGCGGCGATCAGTACCTGCGGATGGACGGCCGCGGCGTGTTCAAATGGGCCGTGCGAGTGTTCGAGGAAAGCGCTCAGCAGGTGCTCGGCGAAGCTGGTGTAACGGTCGACCAACTCGAGCTGATTATCCTGCACCAAGCAAACCAGCGAATCATCGATTCAGCGGTCTCTGATCTGAACGTGCCGGCCGAGCGGGTGTTCGTCAATCTCGATCGTTACGGCAACACCAGTGCCGCCAGCATCCCATTGGCGCTTGATGAAGCGGTGCGCGGCGGTCGGCTGCAGCGTGGCGACCATGTGTTATTGTGTGGCTTCGGTTCGGGACTGGCTTGGGGAACCGCCCTGTGGCGTTGGTGATCGGGCAGCCGCGAGCTCACCTTGTTCCCCATTGACCGATTGAGCCGAGTCCGACTCCAAAATGTTGAAAAAAATTGAAAATTACGCTTGGCTTTTTCGGGGCAGCTTGCTAGCATGCTGCGCGAAGGCGATCATCGCCTTCACTGTTGATTTTATCTCGCGACGGCACTACCCGATTGGGAATAGGCTGTTGCGGGTAATACCTGTCGGTTGTCCGCCGCCCATTATTCTCGCAGACATTCGTTTGCGTCATTTGGTGGATGCCGCAAAATTGCTTGTTCATTTTATCCAAACATTCTGTAGATTGCCCGGGCTATTATTGAAGGCGTAGGTGCCGATTGGCACCTACGCCTTTTCTCATTGAAGAGCCTTTTCTTAGTTGAGAGGAAGGGCGGTTAGCCGCGGGCAAGGGCGTCGCTCTGATCGACGAATGTGTCTCCGTCCCACTGCGCATCATCGCTGATCACTTGTTTCCGTAGATGTTCAGCATGTTTCGCAGCTCGCGCTTCGGCCTGACGCTGCACGAGTTCGGCATGGGTGCTGAAGTACTGCAGGCTGTGGCCTCTGAAATCATCGAGCGTTTCGAAGCCGTGCCGCTCCATAAACTGCAGCAACTCTTCGCACATCGATTCCACGCAGCGATAACCGACCTTCATCACGCCGGTGCAAACCTGCACACAGTGGCTGCCAAGGAGGATAAACTGCGCAGCGTCGCGACCGGTTTCGATTCCGCCCAGCCCACTGAGGACGCGGCCTGGAAACTCATCGCGAATGACTGTGGCGACTTCCATGCACATCCGCAGGGCGATCGGCAGCACCGCTTGTGAGGAGTAGCCGCCGGGCGTGGTGTAGCCTTCAACCGAGGGCTCAGGACGAAGGGTCTCCAGGTCAACTCCCATCACGCAGCGAATCGTGTTGATGGCGCTGATCCCACTGCAGCCAGCCTGTAAGGCCGCGCGCGCCGGATCTTCAATTCGCGTAACATTTGGGGTGAGCTTGGCCCAAACCGGTTTACGGGTCGCCTCCACCGCCCAACTGCAGACCTCTCTCAGGATCGTCGGGTCCTCGCCCATCGCCGATCCCATCTTCCGCTCCGGCAGACCGTGCGGGCACGACATATTGAGCTCGAAGCCATCGACACCCGCCTCTTCGCAACGGCCGATGATCTCATGCCAAGCGTCACGGTTGTATTCCTCCATCACCGACGCGATTAAGCACCCGCCGGGATGTTTGTCCTTGATTTGTTTGAACTCATCGATCCAAGTGTCAAACTCGCGATCGCTAATGAGCTCAATGTTTTCCCAACCATAGATCTCACCGCTGGTCCGGCTGCGCAGCCGCGCGTAGCGAGGCTGGACGTTGATGACCTTGGAAGCGTCGAGGCTGACCGTTTTGCAAACGACCGCCCCCCAGCCTTCATCAAATGCTTTGCAGATCACTTTGGCATTGGTTCCGGGCGGGCCCGACCCGATCACGAACGGGTTGGGCATCTTCATGCCATTTACAATCGTTTCCAGCGTAGCCATCGTTGCCTTGGTGTGACTTGCTCGAGGTGAGTTCCAGCATCGCTCGACGATGAATCAGCGACGCGCATGGGTAGGACTTTGAGGGTCGCCTAGGGGGCTGTGACAGCGCCGTAGGTTTCAGGCCGGCGGTCGCGATAAAACTGCCAGACATTTCGCACTTCGCGGATCATGTCGAAGTCGAGATCCGCAAGGATGATGTCGTCCTCAGTGCGTTTCGAGGAGGCGGCAACCATTTGACCGCGTGGATCACAGAAGTAGCTCTGTCCATAGAACTCGCCGATTCGCCAAGGCTCCTCCCAGCCCGGCCGGTTGATAGCGCCGACAAAATACTGGTTGGCGACAGCGTGAGCGGGTTGCTCCAGTTTCCACAGGTATTCGCTTAAACCGGCGACGGTGGCAGAAGGGTTAAATACAAGCTCTGCGCCTGCCAATCCGAGGCAGCGAGCACCATCGGGGAAATGCCGGTCATAGCAGATGTAGACTCCGACTTTACCGATCCGAGTATTAAACACCGGATAGCCGAGATTTCCTGGGCGGAAGTAGAACTTCTCGAAGAATCCGGGGTGGCAGTGAGGAATGTGGACCTTGCGGAACTTGCCTAAGTAGCTGCCGTCGGCATCAATCACGGCAGCGGCGTTGTAGTAGACACCAGTTTGTTCCTCCTCATATACCGGAACCACCATCACCATCTGGTGTTTCTTCGCCAGTTCCCTCATCAGTTTGATGGTCGGGCCATCGGGCACGCGTTCCGTCAGGTCATACCATTTCATTTCCTGCTCGGCAGGAAAGTATGGCCCATAGAAAAGCTCTTGCAGGCAGCAAACCTCGGCGCCGGATTGTGCCGCTGAAGCAATCAACTCGACATGTTTGTCGATCATCGCCTGCTTGATTTTCGCGACCGGCGATGTACTCGGTTCACATAAGGTGGCTTGAATCAGTGCCCCTCGAACCATCCGTGCCATCGGACGTTACCCCTACTAAAGTCTTGTTTTCAGAAAAAGCGGTTGACCCGATCACGTGCACAGGACAACGGGCTTGCTGACAAAGGCTACCTGATACCGCTCCTGGCGTCGATGCGCCGCAAACGAGCGAGGGTGGGGCGACCACCACTAGAAGAGGCGTTCGCCGCGAGTAAAGACCTGCTTCACCTGCAGGTGTTGATCGAGCACGACAAAATCGGCCCGCTTGCCTGGGGCAATACTACCTGTCAACTCAGCAACGCCCGCTCGCTCCGCGGGGGTCAGGCTCGCCATCCGGATGACTTCAGGCAGCGTCGCCGTGGTGCTGTTCTTCATCTGGCGAACCATGTGGTCCATGCCGACAACAGAACTGGCCAACCCCTTGCGGTTCAGTGTCCAGCCCACTTTGCCATCGCTATAGAACCAACTGTTGTCAGCTGGATTGCCAAAACAGTAATTACCTGGCGGCAGGTCGAGCGCCCGATTGCAATCGGTGACCAAGCACAGTCGATGCGGTCCCTTCATGCGGAAGGCAAACTCGAGCAGTTCCGGTGCGAGGTGACACCCATCGGCCAGCACCTCGGTGCTCATCTCGTCATGCATCAGCACGAACTCCGCCATGCTCGCTTGCATGGGAGCTGGAAAGCGCTGCCGCAGCGAGGTGATGGAACTCATGGCACACCAAAAGTGGTCGACATGCCGCATACCAGCTTCGAAAGCCACTTGCATCTCACCCCAAGTCGAATTGGAGTGTCCGCAGGTGATCAAACAGCCATGCCGTTTCGCCGTCTCGTAAAAGTCGAGACTTCCCGGCAGTTCGGCGGCGCAAGTGGCAATGCGAATCAGTCCGGTGGCAAAGTACCGATTGAAGTCTGCCGGGGTCGGATCTCGCCTGCCGCTGGGAGAATGGCATCCCAGTTTGTCCTCAGCGAAATAGGGCCCATAGAGATGAATCCCTTCAAGATTGGGCCCCGTCTGCAACTGTTGGTACTGACCACAAGCGTCGATCATCGCCATGATTTGCTCAGGCGATCCCGTGGAAGTGGTCGGAAAGATCGTCGTGGTACCGTGTTTGGCGTGCGCCAAACACGCGGTCGCGACAGCCTCTACGGTTGCGTCCATGAAGTCGGCACCATTGCCGCCATGCACATGGATATCGACAAAACCCGGTGATAAAAAATCACCGTGGAGGTCGATCCGCTGAGCATCTTCAGGGAGTTCCGCGTTGCCGACTGAGACGATCTTTCCGTCGCGGCACACTACGGTCGCTGTCTCAATCATTTGATCGGGCAGCACAACCGTAGCGTTTACAAATCCAATAGCGCTGATGGTTGGTTTCACAGTACTGATCGACTACTTCGACTCAAATCGGTAAATGCATTCGCCTTGAGCGCTGTCGATCATGTAGTAGACCTCGCCCTGAGGATCCTCACCGAATCCCAAAACGGGAATGCCGCTGGCAAGTACTTGCTCATTACGAGTCGCCTTGCCGCTGGCCGCGTCATAGCTCAGTGCCCAAACACTGCCACTGACGTAGTCGGCATAGATGTATTTGCCGGTCAGTGAGGGAACGCGATTGCTGCGATACACGCGTCCGCCGGTGATCGACTTGCCGACACCGTGATCATATTCCCAGACCGGATCGGTGGGATCGGCAAGTGCGGGATCGGCTTGGCGATTGCCGAAGGCCTGAGTGCCTTCGCGCAGGCTCCAGCCGTAGTTTCCACCCTTTTGAATCACGTTGACTTCTTCCCACAACTCTTGACCGACATCGCCAATCCAGAGCAACCCGGTTTGCTTGTCAAATGCGATCCGCCATGGATTGCGAATGCCGTAGGCATAGATCTCGGAGCGGGCACCCGCGACATCAACAAACGGATTGTCAGCCGGAATCCCATACTTGCGATCACCGCTGGTCGTATCCACGTCGATCCGCAGGATGCTGCCGAGCAGCGTCGATAGGTTTTGACCATTTGCTTGGGGGTCATTGCGGAAACCGCCGTCACCCAAGCCGATGTACAAGTAGCCATCAGGACCGAACTCAATCGGGCCACCGTTGTGATTCTTGAACGGCTGAGCGACCTCCAGCAGAACTTCTTCGGATTGCGGATCGGCCTGGTTGGGGTTGGCCTTTGACACTCGGAATCGAGA
>CALELC010000198.1 GCA_937904535.1 uncultured Planctomycetaceae bacterium | reverse complement strand
GAGCCGTGGGACAGCCCGCACAACGCAGCCCTGATACAGCAGATGCCAGCGCTGTATGCCTCACCGGGCCTGCCACTGATGCCTGGCCACACGACTTACCACGCGGCGACCGGCGAGAGAATGCTGTTTCCGCCCGGTCGCGACATCAGGTTTATAGACGTCACCGATGGCATGAGCCACACGCTGATGGTGATGGAAGGCAACGCCGCTTCGCAGGTCCCGTGGACCTCGCCTGAATACCTCGAGATCGATGATAACGATCCGTTGGCAAATTTCCGCGGCGCTCGCCCAGGAGGCTTTAATGCTGCGATCGGTGACGGTTCCGTGAGATTCATCGCCGACATGATCGACCTCCAGGTCTTCAAGGCGCTGCTCACGCGCGATGGTAACGAGGCTATCCCCTTGCAGTAGGCAACGCTTGATCGACTTGTCGTGGAAACGCGGTCGGATGACCGTACCACGGCGGGAAGGAATCCCTCCGCACGGCGAGCAGGACTGCTTTGCCGTGCTGGTGTTCGCGGCCGTGAGTGTAGTCCCATTCCAGCCGCTCCTCGTACCGCAACACGCGCAGCGACGGTGTGCTCATCGCCCATCGCAGCAACTCCCCGGGCTCAAAGTAATGCACCACTGCGGCAGCGGTTTCGCTGACCGGGTTCGGGTTGTCGCATCCCGGTGGCACGGGACTACCGGGATCCTCGGTGGTGTGCACTTCGGCATAAATGACTCCGTCGCTCTGGATCGCTGCCGCCAGGCGTTGCCAGAGTGCCAAGCCATCCGCCTCGGGTAAGTGACACAGCACCGTCGTGGCGACCACAACTGCAAACTGTTCCGGCGGAAGCTCAACATGGCGAGCATCGGCGACCAGCGTCTCGATCCGGTCGAGCAACCGCCGCTTGCCAGCTCGTTCGACGATCCGGCTCAGACCCCGACGTGACAAATCGACCGCGAGGACATTTAGTCCAGCTTGTGCCAGGGCCAACGTGTCACGTCCGGCTCCAGCGCCCAGATCGATCGCTCGTCCCTGCGGCCGGAGTTGCTGGAGACAACTAGCCAGTTCCGCAGACGGCCTCAATCCATAGGCGACGTCGTCACGGTCATAGGCCTGGAAAAACATCTGCTGAGTATTCATCAGGCCAGCTTACTGCATGGTCTTGCGGCACGGGAGACGCGATCCTGTCAGCCCCTGGATTTCCATTTTGGCGGCTTTCCCCTTGCGCACGCGAGTCGGTGAAGATGTGCGACGTCAGCGCCTCCGCTCGAGCCACGCTCCCATCGGACCTGCAGCGAACTCCTCAGCGTAGCCAAGCACACTCACGTCGCTTTTTCGGCAGCATGGCAGCGATCACGATCGCCCACGCTCGGCCCGTATGGCCCGGCTCAGTGGCGAGGCCGGTCTGAAGTGACTGGCGGCTTAACGCGAGTTTCGCAGGCCGGATTAGCAGCTTCTAATCCCTTCTGAATTGCCAAGTCAGCGATGGGCATGCAAACTGGGGACGCAGTCGCCCGCTCGATTTCGCCCCCTTTCGCCTTCCCTACAGCCCATTCGGGCACCTCAACAGCTGGTCCTCGAGAGGACGATTTCTACCTATGAGACTGATCCTGTCTGCGCTGCGACGGCCGTTCACCGTCATGGTGATCATTTTAGCTGTCGCGCTGGGGAGCCTGCTGGCCGTGGGCCGCTCCGTGAGCGAGCAGTTCGGGGTGCCCTACCCGGACGGCCTGCCCCGAGGCATGGAAGTCGACATTTTTCCTAGCCTTAATCTTCCGGTGATCTACGTCTGTCAGCCGTACGGCGGGATGGACCCGGCGCAAATGGAAGGCTTTCTGACGAACTACTACGAGTACCACTTCCTCTACATCAGCGGCATTCATCACGTCGAATCTCGCAACGTGCAAGGGACGGCATTGATGAAACTCCACTTTCATCCCGGCACAAACATGGCGCAGGCCATGGCCGAGACGATCAACTACGTCAATCGTTCTCAGGCCTTCATGCCGCCGGGCACCGTCTCCCCGTTCGTGATGCGGTTCGATACCGGCAGCGTGCCGGTGGGCTACCTCGTGCTCTCCAGCGATACGCGCTCGATTGCCGAGATCCAGGATTTGGCGTTGTTCCGTGTCCGCCCGATGTTTTCCAGTCTGCCGGGCGTTTCCGCGCCGCCGCCGTTCGGCGGTAGCGCGCGATCGATCGTGATCACAATCGATCCCCAGCGTCTGCAGTCCTATGGGATGTCTCCCGATGAGGCAATCACGGCACTGGTCCGCGGCAACTCGATCAGCCCGTCGGGAAACATTCCCATCGGCGATAAGTACCCGATCGTGCCAGTGAACTCGGTGGTGCGCGATCCACAGCAACTCGGCACCATTCCAATTCGTATGGGAAGTGATCCCGTCTATCTTCGGGATGTCGGCTACATCGAGGATTCCGCCGATGCGCCAGCCGGTTATGCCCTCGCTGACGGACGGCGGGCGGTCTACATCTTGGCGACGAAGCGCTCGGATGCCTCGACGCTGAGCGTGATCCACAACATCAAGAACGCCTTGCCCAAGATGAAGGACGCTTTGGGAAAAGAGGGCGAAGGGATCGATGTCCGCTTCGAGTTTGACCAGTCTCCTTATGTGACCCGCGCGGTCGCGGGCGTCGTCATGGAAGGGTTGCTCGGCGCCGCGCTTGTGGGGCTGATGATCGTGATCTTCCTGCGGGATTGGCGGAGCGCACTGGTCGTGGTGCTGAACATTCCGTTAGCGCTGATGGCTGCAGTGCTGGCCCTCTGGGTCAGCGGCCAGACCATCAACCTGATGACGCTGGGTGGGCTGGCGCTGGCGATCGGAATTTTGGTCGACGAAGCGACCGTGGCAATCGAGAACATTCACGCGCACCTGCAGCGGGGCAAACCGATCGCCGAGGCCGTTCGCGACGGATCGGCAGAGACTGCGGTTCCACGGTTGCTGGCGATGCTCTGCGTGCTGGCGGTCTTCGTCTCGTCGTTCTTCATGAAGGGCGCGGCGCAGGCTCTGTTCGTGCCGCTGTCACTGTCGGTCGGCTTCGCCATGATCGCCTCCTACATTTTGTCCAGCACATTTGTGCCGGTGCTGTCGGTGTGGCTGCTCAGGCACGACGCGCACGGCGAAGGCAGCTTGTTTCGTCGCTTTCGCCAAGGCTACGAGCGGCTGCTCGCCCCGTTCGTGAGTCTGCGGTGGCTGGTCGTCAGCGTTTATCTGGCGGCCAGCCTCGCGGTGATCGTGGTGCTGGGTGGACAACTGGGCCGCAGCATTTTTCCGGTCGTTGATGCGGGGCAGTTCCGCCTGCGGATGCGGGCTCCCGACGGAACGCACATCGAGCGGACCGAGGCATTGGCCAAACAAGCGTTGGCTCTGATCGACCAAGAACTGGGTGCGGAAAATGTAGAGCTGACTCTCGGCTACGTCGGGATGATTCACTCTAACTTTCCTGTCAACGCGGTTTACCAGTGGTCCCGCGGCCCAGAAGAGGTCATTCTCTACGTCGACCTGAATGACGATTTGGCAATCTCCGACGAGGAGCTCAAGTCGCGGCTCCGGCAGCGGCTCTCGGCAGAAATGCCTGATGTTCGGTTCTCCTTTGAGCCTTCGGACATCGTCAACGAGGTGATGAGTTTCGGTTCGCCCACTCCGGTGGAGGTGGCGGTAAGCGGCCCGAATTTCCAGGACAATCGCGCGTTTGCCGAGCGGATCCAGGCCGAGCTTTCCCAAGTACTGTTTTTGCGGGACCTGCAAGTCGGGCAGTCGCTCGATTATCCCACGGTGCAGGTCAACGTGGACCGTGAAAAAGCGGGGCTCGCTGGGCTGATGCCGGTGGACGTGTCACGCGCCCTGGTCACCGCCACTTCATCCAGCCGGTTCGTCGTTCCCAATTACTGGGCCGATCCCAAGAGCGGCATCGCCTACCAGGTGCAGGTCGAGATTCCTCGGCCAGTGCTGCGAACACCCTATGGCGTTGACACCGTCGGCTCGTCGGAGGAACTCGGACAGATTCCGCTGAAACGCACCGGCAGCGGACAGGTGCTGATCCGCGACGTCGCCGACATCCAGTCCGGCACGATGCCGGGGCAGTACGACCGGTACAACATGCGGCGGCAAATTACGCTGACGGCAAACGTAGCGGCCACCGACCTGGGAGTCGTCTCACGCGAGGTTTCGCGGGCACTGGCACGGGCGGGCGCCCCGCCGACCGGCGTGCAGGTCGAGGTGCGCGGGCAGATCCCGCCGATGCAAGAAATGCAGAGCGGCCTGGCGATTGGACTGTTGATGGCGATCGTCGCCGTGTTCTTGTTGTTGACCGCCAATTTTCAATCGCTGCGGCTCGCCCTGGTGACGGTTTCCACCGCACCGGCAGTCGTCGCCGGCGTCGTGCTGATGCTCTGGCTGACCAGCACGACGCTGAACATTCAGTCGTTCATCGGCGCGATCATGGCCATCGGCGTTGCCATGGCCAACGCGATTCTACTGGTCACGTTTGCCGAGCAGCGGCGCGGTGACGGCTTGTCGGCTCGGGACGCCGCGGTGCAGGGTGCCGGCAGCCGCCTGCGAGCCATCTTGATGACCAGCCTTGCAATGACTGCCGGTATGCTGCCGATGGCTCTGGCTCTAGGCGAAGCGGGCCAGCAGAACGCTCCGCTAGGACGGGCGTTGATCGGTGGCCTGATTGCTGCCGCCGCCGCCACGCTGTTGGTCCTACCCAGCATGTTCGCCCTGATCCAGGCAAAAGCCAGCACCCAATCCGCTTCGCTCGATCCCAACGATCCGCACAGCGCCCACTGGCAGACCGCGACGGACCTCCCGTCTGCCGCCGTGTAAATAGGAAAGAAATCAGCACATGAAACGATTCGCTACCTATGGGCCGCTGGTCGTGGCCGCCGCACTGTTGAGCAGTAGCGGGTGCGGGGGCTCGACCGCTGCCAAGCCGTCCCCGGCCGCCCCAGAGCCACCTGCGGCGAGCGTGCAACGCGTTAGGGCAGCCACGCCCGAACGCAAAACGCTGGAGTTGTACACGTCGCAGCCCGGTCGGATTGAAGCCTTCGAGACGACGCCTCTTTATCCGAAGGTTTCCGGTTACGTGCACAGCATCAACGTCGACATTGGAGACACCGTTGAAAAAGACCAGACGCTGATCTCGCTTTCAATTCCAGAGATGCAGGATCTACTGGAACAGAAGCGCGCTCTGGTTTCTCAGGCGGCGGCGGAGGTGAAGCAAACCGATGCAGCGATGAAGGTTGCCCAGGCGGCGGTGCAGAGCGCCCAGGCCCGCGTCAGCCAAGCCGAGGCGGGCACCGTCCGCGCCGAAGCGGAGTTCAACCGCTGGAATGCTGAATACGAGCGGATCCGCGAACTAGCGGCCCGTGGTTCTGTGAATCAAAAGCTGGTCGATGAGACGTTGAATCAGCTCCGTGCGGCTGAGGCGTCGCGCCAGGAAGTGGCCGCCCAGATCGACTCGGCCCAAGCGGAACAAAGCGAAGCACAGGCCAAG
>CALELC010000197.1 GCA_937904535.1 uncultured Planctomycetaceae bacterium | reverse complement strand
ACAGCGGCACCAGCCGGAGGTGTCGCCCGGGCCGAACACCCGCCAGTAACGGTCGTGGCTGAGGTCAAACCGCAAATGCTCCGTCCTGGCGAAGCAGCTGAAGTCACTGTTACACTTCAGATCGATGAAGGCTGGCACCTCTACGGCGAAAACCCAGAGCTCGACTTCGTGATCCCTAGCCGCGTCAAACTGCAGGATGCTGCCGCCTTTGAGCTCGGGACGCCGGAACTGCCGGAAGCCACGCTCCGAGTGGATGCTCTCTTCGAGCAACCGCTCCAGCTCTACGAAGGCGACGTGACCTTCCGCATCCCGATGAAAATTGCTCCGGACGCAACTCACGGACGGCACTCGCTGCACGTCGAAGTCCTGACGCAGGCGTGCGACGCCACGCGTTGTCTTGCCGCTCGTCGACACCTGCTGGAAATCCCCGTCACTGTGGTTCCAGCCAAGTGATCCAACGCTAGCAGATGCGGACAAACATGATCGTCCACCTGTCACACCCTTGCCGCACGTCCTACTCTGCCGCACTGGCGGACGTTTCACCGAGGCAGTACAGCGACTCTTCCCAGCGATCATCAATTCGTGTCGCCACGCGCATGTAAATCCGATCGCCGCAGATCGTCGGCGTCGGATACACCAAATCGCCCAGCCGATTCTCAGCGACCAGCTCAAACTTTTCCGTTGAGGCCTTAAAAATAAATGTCTGTCCCTCTTCGTTGGTGGCAAAAATTAGCTCGCCCACCAACACCGGCGAGGCGGTAAAAGTGCCTCCGAGACGCGCTCGCCAGACTTCTTCGCCGGTGTCGCTCTTCCAACAAGTAGCGATGCCGTTGTCGAGCACGCCGAACAGATGTCCCTGACGCACGAGCAAACTCGGCACATACAATCGCGACTGGTTTTCCCACACCACTTCGCCTGAACCATCGGCGCGCACCGCTGACATATGGCTTTTGGGGTAGCCACCGCTGGTGTAAACCAGTCCTGCGTCGGTCACCGTTGAGGTGACGCACTCCGTTGTTGCACCGGCAACCTCCCACAGCGTTTCGCCGGTCAGTGGATCGTAGCTGGTGACCAAATCGCATCCGGTGAGCACCACTTGGTCGCGACCAGCGGCGTGCAGCAAAATCGGCGAAGGGTAATTTGGCAACTGCGGCCGCTCGCGCCGCCAAACCACTTCGCCGGTAGCGCGATCGAGTGCGGCAACCGCTCCGCCACCCTTGTTGTCTGCAGACACGATCACTAAAGACTGGTAAATCGCAGGCGACGAGCCGTAACCTTGGTGGACGATATAGTCGGTGATTTTCGTTTGCCACAACTGCTCGCCATCCAGCGACAGCGCTGTCGTGTACACAGCTCCGTTGTTAAAGAAATTGACAAACACGCGCTCACCGTCGCAGGCTACCGTCGACGACGCCATCGACGACTTGGAGTTCATTTTTTCAGCGAAACCGCCTTGGTGCACCTCCGTTTGCCAGCGCAGCTCACCGCTCTGGCGATCGTAGCACAGCACCCACTGAGATTGCGGTTCGGCGATCGAGGTCGTCAGAAAGACGCGGTCGCCGACCACAATCGGCGAACTATGTCCGCGGCCGGGGACCGAAGCCTTCCAGATCACGTTCTCGGTCTCGCTCCATTTCAGCGGCGGGCGCTGGTCGGCCGCTGCGGTGCCATTGCGGTGGGGCCCGCGCCACCAAGGCCAATCCCCCGGTGCAACGGCAAGCGGCTCCGCGGCTTGAGCAGCCGTCGGTTCCTCGGCCACCGCCGAGCAAACCACGCAGAAGGGGACACACGAAGTGATCAGCAAGCAAACAAGGCGGCGCATCAGGGCGTTCTTTCCTAGAAGCAGAAGCAATCGAGATCAACAGCAGCGTCACCCTATTGTAGCCGCAGCGGCGTGCCGGTGGCTGCCGGCTCACAGTCGGCGGCAGTCGCATCGCCGAGTCGTCCGCTTCTGCGGGAACCGCCGCCGGCCCCGAAGATTCGGTCCCCAGATGGATCTCGTCTCCCGCTGGCCCCATCGCGTAAACTAGGAACCTCTCATTTCGGTAGCAGTAGGGAAAGGATTCGACGGTGGCAAAACGGTCCAGCGATTTTGATCTGGAGCAGGCGATTGGACAGATCGCAACGGATTTGGAAATCCCTATTCAACAGGTGCGAGCGGCGGTCAACTTGCTGGAGGAGGGGAATACACTCCCGTTCATCGCGCGTTACCGCAAAGAGGCAACCCGAGGACTCGACGAGTTGCAACTGCGGCAAATCGAGGACGCCTTGGAATATGCCCGCGAGCTTTCCGAGCGGAAAGCGACGGTGCTCGCCTCGATCGAGCAACAGGGCCTGCTGACGGAGTCGCTTCGCCAGCAGATTGATGCTTGTCGCGATAAGCAACGACTGGAGGATCTGTATCTGCCGTTCAAACCGAAGCGGCGGACGCGAGCGACGGTCGCGCGTGAACGCGGGCTCGAACCGCTGGCTGAAATTCTGCTTCGCCAAGAGCAACGGTTGCAATCGCGCGAGGCCACGTTGCAGCCATTCATCGATGCCGCTCGCGAAGTCCCTGACGCAGAGACGGCGCTGCAAGGCGCGTGCGACATCATCGCGGAACGCTGGGCGGATGATGTGGAGAATCGGACCTGGACGGTCGCTCAAGCGCGGCGCGGCAAGGTGGTCGCGAAAGTACGGCGTGGAAAGCAAGATCCTCAGAGCAAGTTTGCCTCCTATTTTAACTTTACAGAACCCGTGACGCGGATCGCTTCGCACCGCCTGCTGGCGATCCGCCGCGGCGAGGCCGAGGGGGTGTTGCGGCTGGAAGTCGAGATGGATGACGACTATGCGATTCGCAATCTCCGCGGACGCCTACTCCGCCCCGGTCGATCTGAGTTTCAGACCGAGCTCGAGCGGACCGTCGAAGACTGCTACCGCCGATTACTGCAACCCGCTGCCGAACAGACCGTTCTTCAGGAATTGACGGAAAAAGCCGAGGAGGAAGCGATCGGCGTGTTCGCAACCAATCTTCGGGAACTCTTGCTGGCCCCGCCGGCCGGACCGCGGGTTACGATCGGCATCGATCCGGGCTTTCGCACAGGCTGCAAGGTCGCCGTCGTCGATGGCACCGGCAAGTACTTGTGCAGTGCTACGATCTATCCCACGCCGCCGCGACAGGACATCGACGGAGCAACGAAAACGTTGCTCGGTTTGATCGAGAAATACGACGTGCAGTTGATCGCGATCGGCAACGGGACCGCGTCGCGCGAAACCGACGCCTTTGTCGCTCAGCTGCTGCGCAAAGCGGGCAAACCGCTGACCAAGGTCATGGTGAGCGAATCGGGTGCTTCGATTTACTCGGCCAGTGAGTTGGCCGCGGCGGAGTACCCCGACCTCGATCTCACGGTGCGTGGAGCAATCAGCATCGCGCACCGCTTGCAAGACCCGCTGGCAGAGTTGGTCAAGCTCGATCCGAAGTCAATTGGTGTCGGCCAGTACCAGCATGACGTCAACCAAACGAAACTTCGCAAAAGCCTGGAGCGTGAGGTCGAGTCGTGCGTCAATTCCGTCGGTGTCGATCTCAACTTAGCAAGCGCCCCGCTGCTAGCTCATGTTGCAGGCATCGGGCCGAAGCTGGCGCAAGGGATTGTTCAGTTCCGGGACACCCATGGACGGTTTGAACGCCGTGAACAGTTGCTGCAGGTTCCCAAGCTCGGCCGCAAGGCCTATGAGCAAGCCGCGGGTTTCCTTCGCATTCGCGATGGTGCCGAACCGCTCGATAATTCAGCCGTGCATCCGGA
>CALELC010000196.1 GCA_937904535.1 uncultured Planctomycetaceae bacterium | reverse complement strand
CAACCAACAACCAACAACCAACAACCAACAACCAACAACCAACAACCAACAACTATCAACTATCAACTATCAACTATCAACTATCAACCACTTTGCTCGCTACCGATTCGACCGCGGGGAGCATGTGCAGAGCGGCGATCAGATCCATCGCATTGGTTCCGGGCCGCGGAGTGACTTGGTAGATCAGTTCCATGGCGCCGCCTCGGCGAATCGTTTCGGCTGACAGCAGTTTTGCCGATTCTGTCAGACGCTGCAGTTCGGCCTCCCAGCCACCGGTTCCGCCCAGGCCAACTTGAAGCGTAATCCGCCAGGCATGTCCTTCGTCCACGAAACTCTCACCTGCTTCTTGACCCGCCCGGGATGGCGAGACCAACCGAGTCGCCAGAGCAACGACGGCCAGTCCCAGAAGCGTCACCCAGTATTGCCCCGCACCGATGGCCATTCCGACGACCACAGCGGCCAACACAAACGCCACGTCACGTGTGGCGGGGACAGCCGTGCGAAACCGCACGATCGACAGCGCCCCGACCAGGCTGAACGCGCGGGCAACGTTGTCGCCGATGATCTGTGTCGCCATGGCGATCAGCACGCACATCAGCACCAAGGTCAACGTCAGTGTGTCGGGCACCGCGGGCTGGTGGCGGCGGGCGATTAGCGCCACCAACCATCCACATAGCCAAGCGAGCAACAGCCGCATGCCCAGAATAGAAATCGCAGGATTCAGCGGCGCCGACTGAACCGTCGTTAACCACTCAAACATGAGAACCACGCTCGACTGCGGCGCCGGTTGCTTCAATGGCTGTCCGGAACTTGGAAAAACCTGTTAAGGGAATCGCAAATGTTCGCAACAGCTCTCTAAACAAATACGGTATGTGGTTGTGAAACTTCAGTTCGAGAATCTCATGATCACCGAAGGCAACCTGGGGTGTTTGCGTGTCCGCTCGGTCGCCGGGGAATGCTAAAACCTTGCAGCCCTCCGCCGGGCTGGCCGTCAACCGGTTATCGATCGTCAACCGCAAGCTCTCGCCGTTGTGAATCGAGATACGCGCAAAGCGCTGATAGGAGACTTGGATCGTTGGCCGCAGATTTCGCCGCACCACACGATCGAGGAACCAGTCGCCGCACCACGGCCCCTGTGCGTCTGCGGAGTATTCTTGAACCACACCATCAACAAACCGGGCAAGCAACTCAGACTCTGGTACCGCGGTCCGGTTCTTCCTCACGACCAACTGCTTCTTGCTTTTGGTCTCGAGCCAGAGAATCTGCTCTCTGCCATAACGGCGAATCCGGTGCTTTGTGGATCCGACGCGGCCGGTGCGATGGAACACATCTAATTCGGGTGAATCGAAATAGAGGGTGTTGATGTAATAACTGTCATTGCCGTCCGGGGCACAATTCGTATCAACCCCCAGGTGCTCGCGTGCCCAAGCGCGCACCTGAGCTGAAAGATCAGCACCAATCAAGTATTTTAGCTCAATTCGCGTATCGGTTGGTTGCATGGGTCGGTGTGACCTTCAACAAGTAGAGTTAAAAGATAAGAACCAGGAACAGGAGCCAGCGCGATCGTAGCGGTCGATTGAGAATCGAGCGCCCGTTGCCGATACACGCAATGGCTACAACACCAACCCAAGCCCGCTCATCTCCAGCCCCGCTCACTCGATCCGCTTCGAGTGAAAGGGGAGCTTCGAGACTTCAACGGTCGAAGTGAGCGTTCGATTGATCCTCAGTAACCTGCAGCAGATAGGCCCGGCGTTCATCCGCGAACTTGCGGAGATTCATCGCTCCGGGACCGCGCCGCTGTGGGCGATCGGCAGACGCCTCAGCAGGTTCAGCCGCCGTCGCCGCGAGGAACGCTTCGTACGTTCCGAGTTTTCGCGTTTCGATCTTCACCGCCTCGTCAATCAAGGCGACCTGGGAAGCAACGAACGGACCTAAACGCTCCCAATCCAACGACTTCTCGGCCAACGTTCTCAGGTTCTGCAGGTATTGCTGGCGGTACTGCGGCACGGCCAGTACCTTGCTGCGCAGCGGCTTGCTCGGATCATCCAGCCCAATCAGCGGATCGAGTTCGACCGGCGAGGCACCCATCGCTTCAGCCCTCATTCCTGGACCGCCGGCCCCGCGAAACGCCTCATTCATATCGTGGGGAATGATATGAAACCGATCCTTGGGATCCAAGTAAATGCTGTAGTCGCTGGCTCGAATCCAATAACCATCGGAGTTGATCAGGCCAATATCGAGTGCCAAGAACCACAACAGCTCTTGCACATCGACCAGCGGTTCGAGCGCTGCGGGCAATTGCTCGGGCGGCGTCTGTTCAAGAACTCGGCACAACTGAATCAGCTTGGCAGTCGCCTTTTTACCGCCAGATTTTTGCTCGTAAGGCTGGGAATAGTCCGAGGCGTTTTCGCCGCGGTAGTCCAGGCCACCGCCGCCGCGCGGTGAACCGCTGACCTTCCACCGCGCCCCTTTGTCGGTGCCGTAATTTTCCTGCAGAAAGTCCTTATTGAACTGTTGGACATTGGTATAAATCCCCCAGTTCTCACCATTAATCACGACGCGGACCAAGTTGGCTTTGGGAGCCGGAATATACTCGCGAGCGATGCGGGAGTAGAGCACGGTGCTGAGCATCGATTCATCACCGCTGCCGTTGAGCAGATTGAGCGTCCGATAGCCCATGATCCGTTGTTGCGGATCCGCCATATCGACCGAGAGGTTCAGCGAGCGCTTATAACCAGCCGGCACCATCATGTAAGACGACATGCCGCGAAAGTGAACGCCGCAGTTGGCGTAGGCCTTGCCATCGACCGTGACCGTGGCCGGGACGTCGACATCTGTGCCATGAAAGAGTTCGAGTTCGGCTTCCCAATCGGGATTCTCGAAATCGATAAACAACGTCCGCAGCACACTCGTGTCATACAGATCATTGGTCAGCGGCTCAACCGAAGCTTTGTCGATCTTGATCCCAGGCGTAGCAGGTGGACGCTGCATGCCAGGGCCTCCTCCTGGACCACCGCCCGGCCTGCCGCCCCGCGGGCCTCCGAAACCCGGTGGCGGGCCAAAGCCGGGAGGCGGACCAAAACCTTCCGGTGCGCGCGGCGGACCACCGGCAGGAGCTTGGCCATTGGCAGGCGGAGGACCGTCCGTAGGCGGTGGGCCGAAGCCCGGTGGCGGCCCAAATCCTGGAGGTGGACCGAACCCAGGTCCACCGAAGCCTGGACCTCCCAAGCCGCCAGGCCCACCTCCCGGCCCACCGGGTCCACGCCGCGGTGTCGGATTCGCCTTCAAGAACTCACGCGCCGCTTGACGCTCTTGAGCATTGAGCCAACCGTTTTGGTCAGTATCGAATTGACCTACGAGCAGGCGTTCCTCACCGCCCGGCATCCCGGGTGGCTGGGCGGTCGCCGCCAACGGCAGTATTGCGGTGGCGAATAGCATGGTGAATCGAGTGGAAATCGCTGGCATGGCAGGGGTCTCGCGAGAGGTCGGTCAGATCGCTGATCAACTGGTTGCCGCGAGGATGAGAAACCGCCACGTCACAGCCGCAGTTTTTTGGCCGAGAGGAAGTCTGCGGTAGACCCTACTGGCGCCCCTGAAGGTTCCGCGACAGCAGTCCCCTGCGTCCCTCGAGACAATGGCTGCGCCAGGCTAATCCTTGGCTTGTTTACGGAGCCCCGACAAACGGCTCGCCCACCAAGTCATTCCAGACCTGCCGCTGCTGGGGATCGAGAACCTCCAGAATGTGCTGCAGCGTATTGGCTGCGGCCACGCGCAGCCCACCCGGCCAGATTTCCGGCAGCGGTCCGGGCCCAGGCCCAAATCCGCCGGGTCCCAGTCCCGGTGCGGGTATAGGTCCAGGACCGCGGCCGCCATCAGGTCGCTGGGGAAGAGTTGGGAAGGGATAGACGAAATCGACTGGCGGCGGGACTCGGCGTTCTGCCGGACCAACGGGTCTGCCGGGCCCACGGAGCACGATTCGACCGGGACGGGTCTCTTCGATGATTCGGTTGATCGCTTCCCGTTGCTGCTGAGTCAGGTTCAGGGCCTCGACCACTTCCGCGGATTTGAACGTGAACGGCACCCGCCGCTGCCTGCTGATCTGCCGCAGGCGGTTGAGCTGGGCGTCATCGAGTTGCTGCGAAACCGCGGAGCGGAAACTTCGAACGAGCTCACTCATTTCCGCATTGCCCGCATGCAGACCACCGACGTTGGTGTTGGCCAGTGATTGCCGTGACACGTGAAAGTCGCGGAGAAGCCCCAGAATCTCACTGGCCGCTGCTTCATCGATATGAAGTTCCTCCTGCACCGCCCGCTCGGCCAGCATCATGAGCGGAGCGATATCTTCCAACACGCGCAGCTCATCGACCATCTGCTCCACGCGGGCCGACGTTTCGGCGAGTTCCTTTTTCAGCGCCGGATCATCCCCGCGAGCGGCTAAGAAATTCTGATAAAACTGCAACGAGGTCTCTAAGAAACTGCGTCGCAGGTCCTGAAGTTCCGGCCGATAAGCAAGCTCCGTTTCGCTCAAGCTACTGAACGTATCGACGGCCAACCGAGCCTGCTGAAAGCTCTGTTCCGCAACTCGCCGCTGTTCGGTTTCACGTTCCAGAGCCTGGACCGTTTGCCGCTGCTGATTCGCCACGATCACCGTTGTTGCCGACAGGCCGATCAAGGCGACCACGAGAAAGCCGATTGCTGCGGTCACCAGCCCGCTGTTGCGACGTCGCCATTTCGTGAGTCGCTCGGCAATCGTCGGTGGCCGAGCAGCGATCGGTTTGTCATCCAGCCACCGCTGCAAGTCATCAGCCAACGCTTGAGCTGTCGCATACCGCTGGGCCGGTTCCTTGGCGATCGCTTTGCGGACAATCGTATCGAGGTCGAGCGGCAGCGCCGGGTCGAGCTGTTTGGGCGGAACAGGGTCGCGTTCGATCACGTGGTCTAGTAGTTCCCGATAACCTTCACCGCGGATCGCTGGCTCCAGCGTTAAGATTTCATACAACGTCACACCGAGCGAATAGATATCGGTGCGGTGATCCACGACGACGCGTTTGCCAGCTGCCTGCTCCGGACTCATATAACGCAGCGTCCCCATCGAGTCGCCGGTCCGCGTAAGCTGCAGGTCGGATTGCTGGATCTGCGCAAGCCCAAAGTCGGTCACCCAAACTTTGCCGACGGAATCGACGAGCAGATTTCCTGGTTTGAGATCGCGATGGATGACTCCGTATTGATGAGCATGCTCGATCGCCAGCGCCGCCTGATGGATCATCCGCACGACGCTGTGGTAATAACGCTGGCGTTCAGTCCCGGTTGGATTCAGCGCTGTCGACTGCAAAATCCGCGCGGTTTCACTCGCCCCGAGCAGTCGACTGGGTTTCACTGGCTGAGCACAGCCTGAGGCAGACAGCGCTGCCCCCGCTTGCGATGCCGGCGCTGCATGCCTTCGTCCTCCCGTGGCCGGCACTTTTCCGGACTCTTTGCCGCGAGCCGTCCGCAAATGCTCGATCACCTCCGCCAACGATTGGCCTTCGATCAATTGCATCGCGTAGTACTGGATGCCGCGATCGGTTCCCACCGCATAGACCGGGACGATGTTTGTGTGGTGGAGCCCCGCGGCGGCATGCGCCTCGTTGCGAAACCGCTGCAGCCGCACCTCATCCAGCGCACTGGCGAAGGGCAACACCTTGAGCGCCACACGGCGGCCGAGCGAGAGCTGGATCGCTTCATACACAATGCCCATGCCGCCACGACCGATCTGGCTGACAATCTGGAAGTCGCCGATCGGCTTAGCCATGAACTCAGCATCGGGAGCCGCGGCGGCAGTCACCGCTTTGGCGGTTGCTAGCGGCGTTGGCTTGGCCGCGCGATGAACCAAAGCGAGCCCTTCAAGCGATGGCCGCAGCTGCCCAGCAATCTCCGCATGTTGCAAGAGAAATCGATCGATGGAGACGGCTTGCCCCGCCTCTAACCATTGCATGTACTGCTTCACGCCCGCGAGCGCCCG
>CALELC010000195.1 GCA_937904535.1 uncultured Planctomycetaceae bacterium | reverse complement strand
GGCTGCCGGTAACCAGTGGCCGGTCAGGATCGCCTTCGAGAAACTGCACGACCACTTCGTGGCCGATTCGCGGAATGAAGCTGCTGCCCCACTGTGTCCCTGCCCAACCTTGAGCGACGCGCAGCCAGCAGGTGCTGTTCTCGTCCTTCCGCCCCAGCCGATCCCAGTGAAATTGAACTTTGATCCGCCCCAACTCATCGGTCCATATTTCTTCGCCTGCTTTCCCGACAACAACAGCGGTATGAAGACCGCCAATCACCGGGCGAGGCGTGGTGGGTCGGCTGCGAAAAGGAATCTCTGAAGGGATCGCCAAGAAACTCGAGCGGAAACCGCGGCGAATTTCGGCGCCGGGTGAGTCGTCTTCCGCTTTCCCCTTGGGATCAAGGTTTTGCACCTCGATCACCAGATCACTTTGCACCACGAGGTATTCACGATTATCTGCGTCGCGGGGGTGCGCGGTGAGTTCAAACAGGCCACCAGCGGTTAACCCGCGGACATTCCCCTCACCCTGGCACAGGCTTTGAGCGACCTGCAATGCTTCCAGCCGAATCCGTGAATAAGTCTGCCCGACAGCCGTAGCGACATACTTACCGGGATAATCGTAGACTTCACCCTGTTCGAGATCATAAGCAGCCAGTTGCTGCGTGCGGACTTCCAAGGAAGCACGGGGATTGAGATAGTCATAGTCTGTCAACACCACCATCCCGCTGGTGACGGCGCGCACCGGTGCGAAATCCCATATAAGCTCCATCCCCCAAGCGCCCACACCAGCTCGGGAGAACGATACTGTACTCGTTCCACTGATCGGTTGATGAGCGCTACCGGCATCGACCAACACCATTTCATGTCCCGTCGATGTGTGCGCAAAGTAGTAGTAGATCCCCTCCTGCTCCATCAAGCGACTCACAAACGCGAAGTCTGATTCACGATACTGAACGCAGTACTCCACGCTGGGATAGCTCTCGATCAAGCGATCTTTGATGGCGACACCACCTTCTCGCAGCACCTCCTTAATAATGTCGGGAATCGACATATTTTGGAAAATGCGACAGTCAGCTGTCTGTTTCAACAGCCACAAATGGGGGCGCACAATCATCACATAGTGGTCGTACGAGTGCACACCACCGACGTGTGAGACTTGGGTGATGATGCCGTTGATATAGCGTTCCCCGGCTGACACGTCCGTTCCGACTGTCATCGTGAGCGACACCGGGGTGCCGATCAGGCTGTCAAAGTCGAGGTCCGTGTTCTCGCTCAACAGGTGAAACTCGTAGCGAAACGGCTCACCCAAACGCTCGCGTCCGATCAGTTTTGCGAACAGCAACTGATCATCGCCCAGCACAGTTGTCAGACGGTAGTCGGTCGGCAAAACAGTTTCCTACATGATCAGAGGTAGCGGTGGCTAACGAAACACAGGTGATCCCGCAGGACGCGGCTGCATGGCGGCTCGGCGCGGCCGTCAGAATCGCCTGCGTTTGATGGTTTTCATCACCAACTTTTGCTTGAGCTGAGCGTCCGTCGATTTGGCGGGCGGCTTCCGCAGCGATTTGCTTTGCGCCACTTTGGCCTGGAGCGCCGAGGCCGCAGCGGGCGGTTGGTCTTCGCCGCCGGTCTGCCCGGTCGCATCTGCCGTCGTCTCGGCAGTGGACGCGGCTGCAGCGCCAGTACCAGTTGGCGTTTCGGCAGCGTCCTTTTTCTTCCTGCCAAAGGTTTCTCGCAGCACTTCATAGCCTTCTTCAAGCCCTTGCTGCTGCTCACCGATGTCGCCCAAGTGTCGCTCGATGTCGTGCTTCAGCCAGGTTGCTGCGGTCGCGTGACGCTCCAAGAAGCCGAGTCCCGGAACCCGGCTCAACCGGATGAGGTAATCGCTCAGTCCATCCAGAAATCGATCATGCATGGTCGTCGCGCCTGTGCTGTGGGCCTCGGAGGAACATCATTTTACAGATCCGCCAGCAATGCCGCCAATTCTGGATCCATGCCGTCATCGTCGCTGTCCGATGAGTCGCTGTCGCTCTCGGATGAGTCTTCATCATCATCGCTGAGGCTCGACAGCAGCGCGTCGAGGTCCGTGTCATCATCCGAGTCGTCGCTGGAAGAATCGGAGTCACTCGAGTCGGAGTCGTCGTCACTGCTGAAATCGTCGTCATCGTCATCGCCGCCTAGCAGTGAGCTGAAATCGTCGTCCGACGAGTCGTCGCTCGAATCCGAATCCTCATCGTCGTCATCAAACGTTCCGTCTTTCATTTTCCACGCCAATTCGTCACGGAACTCTTCAGTGTCGGACGACTTGGGTTTGGCGACGCTTGATCGCAGGGCCGCGAGCCGCTGTTCGGCTGCCGCGCGATCGCTCGCCTGCATGCTGGCCGCTTCGGCGCTGGCAGGCCACACCCCGGCGAGTTCAACCCCGGCCACGCTTTGGATACTTCCGAGCCGAACCACCGGTTGCCCCCGCAACGACAGCACCGGAATGTAGCCGCAATCGATCACGACTTGCGCCGCGCGCTGTGACAACAGGCGATCGGTGCAGGGCAGGGCGATCTGATCACCATCGGCGTCGGTGTAGAAGTGGTACGGCATATCGTCAAACGAGAGGATGGAGCCGATCTGCATCTTCTTTAGCCCCTGTTGGGCAAAGGTTTGGCCGAGCATCAGCCCGACTAGCAACGCTCCATTGCCCCACAGCATCCCCGACAGGCCCGACTGGGGTGTGAACTCCTCAAATGCAAAACAGTCGACCGGATCGCTTTTCTTACCGTAGGGCAACCGCAGCAAAAATTGCGGCACGGTCAGTGCCAAATACTTTGCCTCGGGCAATTCTCTCAGCGTCGCCCAAGCTTGCTCGACCAGCGGATGGGGCTCTTCACTTTGCTTTCGGTCGAGTGCCCGATTGCTGATCGCCGCCACGAACGGGGCGTTCGCAGCCGCAGCGATCTTGGCCATGCGTCCGAGGAGCTCCGCGTGAGGCGGTGTTTCCTCAAAGGTGTAATTGCCGATGATCGCCGCCAGTGGACCGGCCGCCACATCGCTCGCCGGTTGCTCGACCAGCAGCTTGTACAGCGCCGTTTCTTCGAGTTCGTCGCTGCGGCTGAGATCCGCGGCAAACTCTTCCGCCGAAATGTCGTACAGCACCACCTGCAATGTCGATCCGGTTTCTAACCGCCGCACCAGCAGATCGACCCCACGCCACAGCGCCTCCAGCGACTGGAATTCGGGCTGGTGCAAGATCGCGCGCATCATCGCCGACAGGCTTTGATCGACGGCCGCAATCAGCTTCTCTTGATCCGGATCGGGGCTGGCCGAAACATAGGGCGCGACGATCTGTTTGATCAGTTCGTCGACTTCGAGCGGGGCCGAATCGCGGCCGTCAGGCTGTCCGACGAGCTTTGCAAAATCGCTCAACTTGCCACCTACCGGCACGGTGGCGGCTCGGCTGGCGCGTTTGCGACGGCGGCGTTTGCCGCCTTCGACTTCCCCCGCCCATTGCCTGACTTCCTTGGCAGCGGCAGCAAAGGTGCGGTCATTGCTCAAACGCTGCCGCAGCGCCGCGAGTTCCTCGAATGCTTCGAGCTTGTCGTACAACTGGTCCGGGTGGAAATCGTCGAGCGATTCGATTTCCAGCTCCGCCGTTTGTTCGTCGTCCCCGAGTGGCAACTGCAGCTTGATTCCCATCCGCTCGATCAGGTCGTCGAGATTATCGACATCAACCTTCAGCGGCTTACGAGCGGCTAAGTCATCGCCGGTGTCGAGCTGCCCGGCCAGCGCATGCCCCGAGAAATCGCCCAAGAGTGCGATCCGAAACCGCGTCCCGGCGGTCGCTCCCGCGTTGCGGCCGGCTGCCAATGTTCCGAAATTACATTCAAATCGCATCATCAAGCCTTTTCCGTTTGAGTCACCACCGTGGCTGGATCCGCCTCGCTCAAGTCATCGTCTAGGGCGTCGTCCAATTCGTTCTCATCTTCCCAGCGACGCATTTCTGCAAACCAGTAACCGGCTTCGAAGAACAAGGGGATGAACGCCAGAAACGCTCCATTGCGGAGGAACGACTGCGCGAACTCGCGATCTTGAAAGACTTGGACCAGGAAAAACACGTGGTCCGATGAGCCGTATAGCTGCCCCATCGCGCCGACGACCAACAACACGAACAGCGCGCCGGGCATGAAATCGGCATAATCCTGAGCGTAGGGATAGCGAATATACGCCATCACGCGTGCCGAAAACGGCACCGCCATCGCCAGCATGGGCAGCAGCAACAGGCTCTGGGGATCGCGTAGCGGCAACTGCACCCCAGCGCTCCAGCACACAAAGTACAGCGCTTCACTGAACAGCAGCACATACAGCCAGCTCAGTGTGTAAAGCAGGCACAGCACGATCAACATCGAACTGACGCGGACCGGAAAGACCGTTTCCGGCTTCGGCTGTTCTTCAATCCGCACCAGTCGTGAAAAGAATCGGCGATAGTTGCCCCGCAATAGCTCTTCGTAAACCAGATCTTCCAAGATGCGGAACGAATGGCCGTGCGAAATCACCTGGGTGTACAGCTTGGTGACCGAGAAGACCACGACGATGCCGCAACCAACCAGCAGCGCCACCGCTGAGCCGCCCACAAAGTCATCGCTGATCGTATCCAGGATCGAAAAGAACGCGCGGATGGGAGGCTGACCTTTGATCAGCACGTTGTAGGCAAACGTCCAACCCAACACGACCAACAACAAGGTCAGACGCAGTTGATTGACATTCGGTCGATAAGACGCCGGTTCAGACCGTGGCGGCTCGACGACCCTGTCGTTGGTGTCCGTCGCTTCGTCCGGCTCGTTCGTCCACGGCCGATCGTCATCTTGCAGAGCTCTCGGCATTGTCACACCACCTCCAGCAAGGCAGCCGGAAAGGCCAGTAGAAACGCCATCAGGGTCGGGATGAACAGCAAGAACCAGCGGAGCCGGCTCTCACCCCATATCGCACGTCCCTCGAGCGGATGAATTGGAAAGCTGTAGATGAACGTGTACAGCAGAAACATGCTCGAAGCGAACTCGGCTGCGCCGCTGCCCGTCAGCTTCGCCACTGTTAACAACAAAAAGTGACAGAGCAGCAGCGACGACAAAGCGGCAAAGGCAACGCGGCCCCGCTGCTTCGTCGTGCCATAGATCACCATATCGGTCAACATCGGCAGAAATGAGCCGCCGCCGGTAAAGTAACCTTGCAATAACAATCCATCGGCCTCGGTCGCAAACCGGGTCTCTGCGCCGTAGACCCGCCCAGCGACCTTGATCAGGGCGGCGTACACCAACAGCGGCAGCGCCGACAAGACGACCATCTGCGGCAACCCCATGCCAAAATGCCGCTGCAGCTCCGCCATGTCGGTGCCACCGGCCACATAAACGCTGCCGCCGAACGATGCTGCTAGCCCAAGGATGCCGACCACCAGCGAAATGCTCGAACGTTGGTGAGAGATCACCGGCAGCCGGTGAGACGGCAGCGTCAACTGCGATCGAGTCACTGCTCCTACGGCCGAGCGGAAAACCAATCGCGAAAATCGCCGTGTCAATGTGCGCGTGATCGCACGGAGCACTGCTGACACCGCTGTGCGCATCGCACCGCGAGCTCCCAACTGCACAATCCGCCGGGTCGTCGCTCGCAGAATCACGCCGATTCCGACCATGAACTCCGCGGCCCCATCGGTCGCACCAGCGGTGCCGTATCCATCGGCCAACGAGGAAACGAGCCACAGCGGAGCGACCAGCAATCCAACCACTCCGATCACTGCCAGCCACCACGCATGCTGTGCATACAGACTCTGCCAGCGTGACGGCTCCGCTCCTAAATAAGTTGCTGACGTATCGATCGTTCCAACTTCCTCGTGATTTGCGTACTGGGCAACCGCAGTGGCGGCCACGGCCCTGCGAGTGAATAGGCGGCAATCTAACAAAAACTGACACCGAGCCGGGTTCCCCAAGCGATTTCAGCAATTCCTGCCAAAACGGACGAATTGCTCGCACTGCCAAGCC